>JAKPXO010000156.1 GCA_029567505.1 Acidobacteriota bacterium | reverse complement strand
GCGCCGACATCTCAGGGTCGGGCCTCTCTGCCGCAAGCCCGGTGCAATCCCGCGCCCCGCAAGGAGTAATCGATTCGGTGGCAGCCAGCTTTCGGATAGCCTCGCTCCGAGAGAGTCCCGAGTCCCTGAGGATCTTGACGCGCGTGTAGACCCCGACGGCGAGCTTGGTGCGTTCCGAGTCCGCATCCCGAATCGGGTCCCTCGATCGCAAGATGCGGAGCACGTTTCGCGCCTCCCGATCCGTCGCCTTTGTCCAGAGCCACACGAAGAACTCCGCACGGAACCGAGCGCCATGGAGGGCGAATGGATCGCGGCGAAGAATCTCGAGGAGCGGCGGGAGGTGTTCCGGAGGAGCGATGCGCCCGCGTCTCCTGTCCTCAGGGGTCTGGAGCATCTTCTCGACGTGTCGTTCCAACACGAGGATTGTCGGAACATCGATCCCCAGTTCCGCCGCCTCGAGAGCCTCACGGACCGCCGCCGTCTCCGCGTCCGAAAGCGGGGTGAGATCCGGCGGCTTCGCCTTCCTCCGCTCCCCCGGCGTGAGGGCGAGCCATCCCAGAGCCTCGAGGATCTCTTCCACCCGTGGGCTTCCCATCTCCAAGCTCCGATCCCCAAGCTCCCCGAGGAAAGCTCCGAGGGCGGCGGCGGGGGAGCTTGGAGTCCCGCGCGCGGGCCGGTCATGACTCCGGCCCGGCCGCCCCCGGAAGGGGTTCAGCCGGAAGGGGGGAGGTTTCCGGGGGTTTTGAGGGTTCGGTTTCGGCTCATTTCTCCTCGAGAACGGGGGGTCGGGGAGGTTTTGAGGGTTTTGCGGGTTCCATTCCGGTAGATATCCCGGGAAATCGAGGGGGTCATCCGGCCACCCGCGCGGGGAAGGGGAGGAGCTTCGCCCTCTTCTCGGCGGCTTCCCTCACGGCGTCGAACCCCTCCGGGGTGTAGACCGCCGCCGTCTGGTCCGGGGTCGAATGCCCGAGGGCTTCCTGAGCCACACGGAGCCCGGCCGCGCGGTTCAGCTCCCGTCCGAATGTCCGCCGCAAGTCGTGAAACGAGATCCCCTCGAGGGCGGCGGCTTTCGTGAGCCGCTCCCAGGAGCGTTTCAAGTCGGGGCGGGGAGTCTCTTTCTTCGGCTCCTCGCCCTCTTCCGGCTCCTCGCGCTTCATCGGGGCGACGACGAATGAGCCCACGTGGGGGAGAGCCTTCAGCTCTTCGATTGCCTGAGCGGGGAGCGGGAGGAACCGGGGCTTGCCGCTCTTCGAATCGGGGAGCCGGGCGAACCCTTCCTCGAGGCGAACGTCGGCCCACCTGAGCGCGAGGATCTCCCCCCGTCTCGCCCCCGTGAGGACGGCGAGGAGAACGGCGGCGGCGGCCCACGGATCGCGCTTCCGCTCTCCCTCGAGGGCGGCGAGGAGCCGTCCCATCTCCGCCGTACTGAGCGTGCGGGAGCGTGGGGGCGCTTCCCGGTCCGCCCTCACCTTCGCGCACGGGTTCCGGTCCAGAAGCTCCATGCGGACCGCCGCCTGAAAGCACGCGGCGACGACGGCGAGCCATCGGTTTACCGTCGTCCGCGACTTCCCGGCGGCGAGGAGGGCTTGCCGCTCCGCCTCGAGATCGTTCGGGGTGAACGACGAGATCGGACGCGGTCCCCACTTCGCCCGGATCTCGCGGAACGTGGGATCGGTCGGGGCCGGCGTCTTCGTCCGTCGCCGGTTCCCTTCCTCCGTGAACCCGAGGAAGCGGCGGTGAAACGTCTCCTTTGACTTCGCGTTCAGCCGTTCGAAGAACGTCACGGACCATTCGGCCCACGTGGGGGCCTTCCGGCCGGGGTCGTCCCCCAGGGCGGCGGCGGAGAGAATCACCCGCGCTTTCTCACGGGCTTGCTTCAGCGTGACGGTCCCCCACGTCCCGAGGGAGATCGTCCGCCGGACGCGCGAGCCTCGAGGTACGTACCGGGCGGCGAAGACCTTTGAGCCGGAGGGGAGAACCCGCACGGAGAACCCGGGGAGATCCCGGTCCGTGTACCACCCGACATCCTTCAGAGCCTTCAGCGTCCGATCCGTGAGCGCCTTTTCACCCCGCCGCATCGTGTGCCTCCCGTGAGCTTCTCAGGGCCGGCGTGAGCCATCGTGAGCCATGAGAACGCCTGACGAGAATCTACGCTCAGGAGGGGGAAAGTCAACGGAAACCCGCTTGGACAAAGGGTTTCGTCAACCTGCGGCAACGCGGCCGGAGGGTTGACTCGGAGAATCGCACTCTAGAGGTCGGGAGTTCGATCCTCCTCAGCTCCACCATTCATTCCAAAGCACTTAGCGCCCGGACCCCCGGGCGCTTTTGCTTTTCGCGTCACCGTCTCGCGGGAACCGCGCCGCGCGGCACGGCTTCGGGGGCGGGGCGTCCGCGAGGCCGCAGGGCGACGGGGTCGATCAGGCACGCGTTGTACGATAGTGCGATCGATGGAGGCGGCGATGCCGACGGTGACGGTCTCCCCGAAGTTCCAGGTCGTGATCCCTCGCGAGTTGAGGGAGGGGATGAAGCTGAGGGCCGGGGACAGGGTGCGGGTCTTTCGATTCCGGAACCGCCTGGAGCTCGTCCCGGTCCGGACGATCGCGTCGATGCGCGGGTCCCTGAAGGGAATCGACACGACTGTCGAGCGAGAGCCCGACCGCGTATGAACCTCGTCGATTCCTGCGGGTGGCTCGAGTTCCTGGCCGACGGGCCGAACGCCGGCTTCTTCGCGCGCCCCCTCGCGGACACGGAGAAGCTCCTCGTCCCGACGATCTGCCTCCTCGAGGTCTTCAAGAGGACGCTTCAGCAGCGCGGGGAGGATGCGGCGCTCGACGTCGCCGCCCTCATGCAGCAGGGAACCGTCGTCGACCTCGACGCGGCGATCGCGCTCGACGCGGCCGACCTCGGAGTCGAGCGGAGGCTCTCGCTGGCGGACGCGGTGATCCTGGCCACGGCGCGGGCGCGCGCCGCGACGATCTGGACGCAGGACGCCCATTTCGAGGGGCTGCCGGGAGTGCGCTATCGGGCGGTGAAGCGACCGCGCTGACGAGAGCCCGAGCGACCTCCGAGCGGAGAGGGGCGAGGAGGAGGCGGGCCGCGCCGCCCCTCCCTCAGAATGTCGCCGAGGCCCCGAAGGAGAAGCTCCTCCCGACGCCGGGGAAGCCGACCTCGCTCTCGTAGTCCTCGTCGAGGAGGTTGCGGCCGGAGACCCAGAGACGGAGGCCGTCGAGGACCTCCTGCGTCACCTTGCCGCCGAGGAGGACGTAGCCGTCGCTCTCCTTGACCGGGTCTTTCGGGTAGGCGACGGACGGGAGGCTCGAGTACATCGAGCCGAGCCAGGCGGCGTCGAGGTCGACGCGCGTGCCGGTGGTGGCCGCCCAGGAGGCGAGGAAGCCCGCCTTGTGCCGGGGGACGTTCGTGACGTCGTCGGTGACGCGAACGGCGGTTCGCTCCTTCGCGTCAACGAACGTGTAGTCGGCGCGGAGCGTGAGGCCGGGGAGCGGCGTCACCTCGAGGAGCGTCTCGAACCCCGCCATCCGCACCTTCCCGACGTTCAGGTAGAGGTTCGTGGCGCTCGAGCCGTTCCGCGTGATCATGTCGCTCACGTCGTAGAGGAAGGCGCCGGCTTCGACGCGGACGTTCGCGCCGAGGGGGTGCGAGACGCCCGCCGTGGCGTTGACGCTCGTCTCCGAGGCGAGGGCCGTGTTGCCGCTCTTCGTGGAGTAGAGCTGGGAGAGGGTCGGGAAACGGCTCTTGCGCGCGAGGGAGGCGTTGACGACGGTGCCGGAGGCGCTCCGCCAGACGAGCCCCGCCATCGGGTTGAGCTGGTCGTCGTTCGGCGTCGCGAGCCGGTCCTGCCGCACGAAGTCGCCCGTCGAGCCGTCGGTGACGTTCCGCTCGGCCCGCGAGACGTCGAACCAGTCGTACGAGACGCCGGCGACGGCGCTGAGCCGGCCCGACAGCGTGAAGGAGTCCTCGAGCCCGAGGGAGCCGGTGATCGAGGCCGACTCGGCGAACGGGAGGTAGGCGTCGTCGCGCTCGCGGTGGGTGTCGTCCTTCAGGTGGGCGGCGAGGCGGAGGGTGCTCCAGGGGGCCGCGGCCCACTCCGCGACGAGCGAGCCGCCGGTGAGCGTGTCGTCGTAGCGGCTGATCGCGATCCGCTCGGAGTAGGTCTCGTCCTTGTACGACTCGTAGTCGTCGACGTGCTCGTGGTGGAACGCCTTCGCCTTGAGCGTCAGCCCCTTGGCGAGCTCGTGGCGGCCGTCGAGGTCGAACGCGACGTCGCGATAGGTCGGGATGCGCGAGAACTGCGAGAAGGCGGGGCGCTTGAGGAAGACCTGGACGGCGTCCGTCGCGGGCGGGGCCCCCTTGTCGCGGTCGAAGTAGCGGAGGTTGAGGAAGAGCGCCGTTGCCTTCGACGGCTCCCAGCCGAGCTTCGCCCAGGCGTTCAGCTGCTTCGTGTCGGAGTTCTCGCGGCGGCCGCCGTCCTCGATCACGGCCGGCGTGTTCTTCGTCGGGTTCTTCTGCTGGATCGTCCCGGTCCTCGGCGTGAAGCCGCCGGGGACGGGCGTCCCGCCGCTCGTCTGGCCGGAGAGGTTCAGCCAGTAGCTCAGGGGGCCGCGCCGCGCGCCGTGCGTGGCGACGAAGCGCCCGGTGGCGTAGTCGCCCCCCTCCACGAGGAGCTCGGTGAACGGCTTCGTTCCGGCCGTCCGGCTGATGATGTTGATCGTCCCGCCGAGGGCGTTCGCGCCGCCGAGGACGGAGGCGGCCCCCTTCGTCACCTCGATCCGCGCGATGTTGTCGGTCGGGATCTGGGCGAGGTCGAGCTTGCCGTAGTTCGCCTCGTAGTACGGCACGCCGTCGATGAGGACCTGGACGCGGCTCTGGTCGAAGCCGTGCAGGTAGACCGTCGGCTCGTTCTTCCGCCCCGTCGAGACGCGCAGGCCGGGCACGGCCGCGAGCGCCTCGGCGACGTTCTTCGCGTTGCGGGCGGCGATCTCCTCGGCCGTGACCGCGACGGTGAGGGCGGTCTCGTCGACCGGCGCCGCCTCCGCGGTGACGGTGACGCGCGCGAGGGCGTAGGCCTCCCACCCGGCCGGGGGCTCCTCGGCCCGGGCGGCGGATGGGACGACGGCGGCGCAGGACGCCGCGAGGAGAAGCGGGAGAAGGGGAGTCTTCACGGGGCCTCCGTTCGGCAGCGGCGCGCGCTCCGGCCTTCCGGCTTCCGGGAGAAGCTGAGAGACTGGAACGTCGCCGGAGAGATGTCGTGACGAGGGTGAAGCCGAGAGCGAGGGACGGCGAGGCGTCGGAGCCGGCGCGGCTCCGGCCGCGCCTTCGCGTCGTGCGCGGCGGGGAGGTCCTTCTCGGACCGGGGATGGCGCAGCTCCTCTCCGCGCTCCGGCGGACCGGCAGCCTGCGCCTGGCGGCCGCCGAGATGGGGATGTCCTACATGCACGCCTGGGGGCTCGTCCGGACGATGAACCGCGGGTTCGGCGAGCCGCTCGTGACGCTGGAGCGAGGCGGCGCGGCGCACGGCGGCGCGCGTCTCACCGAGCGGGGGGCGGAGGTTCTGTCGCTCTACCGGGAGATGGAGGCCGCGGCTCGGCGCGCGGCGCAGGGCCCCTGGCGGCGCCTCCGGCGGCTTCTCTCCTGAGCGATCGGGGGCCGGCGGCCCCGAGGGACGAATCGTCAAACCGACCTATTTTACGGGATATATCGGCGAGCCGCGGCGATCGAAGCCCGGACACGGGGCCGTCGCCCGGGACCCGGGACCGGAGGAATCTGCCGGCGTACCCCGGGTCTCGATGCGGTAACCTCCCAAGTCGGGTGCGCGGCAGGCCATGCTGATCCCGACCGGTGTCGTCGAGAACGAGGTCCGGAGGACCCCCTGGGTCTCGGTCTCTCTCCTCGTCCTGCTCGTCGCCGTCTTCCTCGTCGGGGTCCGGGGCGGCTTCGGCGACCGGCAGCGCCGCCATCTCGGCGAGAAGGTCGAGCAGGCCCTGGAGTTCTGGGCCGAGCGGCCGTGGCTCAGGCCGCCCGTCGCGCTTGGAGAGCTCGTCGGGCCGGGTGTCGCGGCGGAGATCTCCGCGGAGGTCTCCCAGCTGCGGGACGTCGCCGTCGCGAGGAAGCTCGTCCCGATCTCGTACGTCGTCGCGGAGCAGCAGCGGCAGCTCGAGTCTCTCTTCGCCGAGGCGGCGGGGGCGGCGCGGGATCGGCGCGACCTCGGGCTCGCGTTCGTCCCGGCCCGGCCCGCCATCGCCGGTCTCGTCGGCCACATGTTCCTCCACGGGGACTTCTGGCACCTGATCGGGAACCTCCTGATGCTCTTCATCACGGCGCCGTTCCTCGAGGACGTCTATGGGCGGGTCCTCTTCGGAGCGCTCTACCTCGTCGGGGGCCTCTTCGCCGCGGGCGCTCACGCGATGGCGACGCTCTCCCCCGAGGTGCCGCTCGTCGGCGCGTCCGGCGCGCTCGCGGTGGTGATGGGCGCTTTCCTCGTCCGTCTCGGCCGTTCCCACATCCGGTTCCTCTTCCTCCCGATCCTCTTCCTCCCGACGCTCCGGTTCGGGTTCGCGCTGCCGGCCTTCGTCGTCCTCCCGCTCTGGTTCGTCGAGCAGGTCGTCTCGGCCCAGCTCGCGCCCGACGCTCCGATCGCCTGGTGGGCGCACATCGGCGGCTTCGCCTTCGGCCTCGCCGCCGCGCTCACCGTGAAGCTTTTCCGCGTCGAGGAACGGTGGATCGACCCGGCGATCGAAGGGAAGATCGGCTGGGCGCAGGACCCGGCTCTCCTGAAGGCGAGCGACGCCCGCGCCGCCGGAGCCTTCGCGACGGCGCGGAACTCGGCGCGCGCGGTCCTGACGAAGGACCCCGGGAACGTCGACGCCTGGCGATCGCTCCTCGACACCGAGACTGCCTCGGGGCGGAAGGCCGAGGCCGCCTCGGCCGCGACGCGCCTCCTCGAGAGGTACGTCGCGATGCAGGAGCACGCGCTCGCCGCCGCGCTCGTCGACGAGGTCGGCGAGGTGCTCCTCGAAGAGCTCCCGGCGCGCTTCTTCCTCGCCGCCGCGACGGCGCGGGAGAGGTCGGGGGACGCCGAGGGGGCGTACCGCGAGCTCGAGACGCTCGCGGCGACACGGCCGAACGACCCCGCTGCCGTCCGGGCCGCGATGCGGATGGCGGTTCTCGCCCGGGGGGGCGGAAGGGAGGACGACGCCCTCGACCTCCTCGCCTGGGCGAAGGCGCACCCCGCCTGCGAGGCGGGGTTCCGCGAAGCGGCCTCGCGCACGGAGGCGGAGATCGCCGCCGCATCGGGCCGCCCCGCGGGAGGCAGGCGATCGCTCCCGGCGCGTCGGTTCGCGGCCTGGGGAGAGCCCCGGACGCTTCCCGCGCACGCGGACGGCTGACGGGCGTCGGGACGCGCGAAAGGCCGCCGCGACGCCTCGTCGCGGCGGCCCTCGGTCCCCCGCCGGAGCGGAGGCCCGCTACTTCGCTGCGGCGAGAGCCTTCTCGTAGTCGGGGTGATGGGTCATCTCGGGGACGACCTCGGCGTGCTTCACGAGCCCGTCCTTACCGACGACGAAGATCGCGCGGGCGAGAAGGCGGAGCTCCTTGACGAGGACGCCGTACGCCTGCCCGAACGAGGCGTCGCGGTGGTCGCTCAGCGTCATCGCCTTCTCGATTCCGGCGACAGAGCAGAAGCGCTTGTTCGCGAACGGAAGGTCCATCGAGACGTTCAGGACGACGACGTCGTCGCCGAGCTTCGTCGCCGCCTCGTTGAACCTGCGGAGCTGCGCGTCGCAGACCGGGGTGTCGAGCGACGGTGTGACGGAGAGGACGACGGTCTTGCCGGCGAAGTCGGCGAGCGTCTTCGGGGCGAGGCCGTTGTCGAGGACGGTGAAGCCGGGGGCCTTCTCGCCGGCCTTGATGGCCGGGCCGACGAGCGTGAGCGGGTTGCCGAGGAACGTGACGACTCCGGTTCTTTCCATGCAGGTCTCTCCCTTTCGTCCGGGTTGAAGCTCTCTCGGAGTATCGCTCCTCCCCGGCCGAGCACGGGGTGCCTGGTCGAGGAACCGCCGGCCGACTCATCCTCCCGTCGGGCCGGCGGTCGCCAGGTCTCCGGAGCTTCCCCGGGCCGCTAGGGCGTGGCCCGCTTCACGGCGGGGACGTAGACGCTCGTACCGTTCAGCTCGTCGATGACGGCGGCGCCGACGGCGACAGGGCCGCCGCTCAGGACGGAGACGTCGACGCGGACCTCCTCGGGGCCCATGTCGACCGAGGGGCAGGGAGGACAGAAAGAGACGAAGTCGAAGTAGAAGAAGACGTTGTTGATCTGCGTCTGGGTGAGCGGACCGAGCGTGATCTCCCGGCTCTCCTGCGCGACGTTTCCGTTCGTGACGAGCGTCAGCCTGACGACGGTCTGGGAGTCGGTATTCGCGGAAGCGAGGAAGATGTTGCTCCGGTACGCGCCGTTGAGGTCGTCCCCCCCCAGCCAGAGGAAGGGAATCGCGGCGGGCTCGCCCGCTCCGACGAGCGTGTCGGGTCCCTGCGCCGCGATGAGGGGGCCCGTCACGGGTGCGTAGGACTCCGGGCCGGCAGGGTAGGTCTTGGTCATCGAGGACGCCGAAACCGGAATCGGGTTCCCCTGCGGGTCCGTCCCGGTGGAGACGATCCGGATGGCGCCGGCACCGGCCGTGCGGCCGAAGAGCCCGAGGGCGTCCCAGAAGGCCACCTTCAGCCCGGCGGGGATCACGACGTCGACGGTCGAGGCGGCGGAAGGGTCGCCGAAGGCGCTCCTGCTGGCGTTCAGCGACGTCTGCGGGAAGAACGTGAGGCGCAGGGGCGCGTCGTAGGGGCTGAGGTTCAGGACGCGCAGGACGGACTCGTACTGCTCGCCGTCGTGCCCGGTCGCTTTCGCCGTCGTGACGATCCACTGGGTCGTCCCGTGCTCCTGGGCGAGCGCGTTCGCCGAGGGGACCATGGTGGACAGGAGCAGGGAAAGAGCGCCCAGGCCCTTCGCGATGTTCATGAAGTTCACCTCTGGCTCGATAAGTGTCGTGTTGGGGCACGATCTTTCCTTCGCCGGGCGTGATCGGCGTCACGGGACTGGCGGCCGAGGGTGGGGGGCCGAGCCTGAGCCCGGTGTTCCGAGCGTCGACGACGGCTCGGGGAGGAGGGGTCAGCGGGCGAGCTTCGCCGCGACGGCGCGGACGGTCGTCACGTTCCGGAACGTTGCGACGAGGCCCATCGCCCTCTCGAGGCTCGCCCCCGAGAGCTCCGAGGCGGCCGATCGGACGCGGCAGAGCCAGTAGACCTCCCGCCCGTGGACCTCGAGGGCGTCCGTCGGAGTCCGGAGACCGTGGAGGAGGGCGTGCGCCTCGGGCGTGGGAGCGGACTTGAGGAAGCCGATGTAGACCGCGTGCGCCGTCGCGACCTCCTCGGCGGCGAAGGGGAGCTGCTCGACGACCGCGGCCATCTCGGCCGGAGTCCGGAGGAATGTGACGGCCTCCCAGCCGAGCCCGGCCCGGAGCGCCCTCTCGATCTTCGCCTCGTGCGTCGTGCTCCGGCCGCGTCCCGCCGTGAAGAGGACGTTCCCGCTGGCGAGGTGGGTGGAGACCCCCGTGAAGCCGGTCTCCTCGAAGAGCTGCCGGAGGCGCTCCATCTTCACGACCCGCCCGCCGACGTTCACGGCCCGGAGGAATCCGACGTAACGGGGCATCGATCGATTATAGGGGCCAGGTCTCCGCTCCCGCGGGCGGGGCCGTCAGCCGGCGGCTCCGAAGAGCGCGCCCGCAGCCGCTGTGACGGCCATCGCGAGGGCGCCCCAGAACGTCACCCGAACGGCGCCGGTGGCGACGGACGCGCCGCCGACCCGCGCCGCGAGCCCCCCGAGTCCGACGAGGAGGAGGAGCGTCGACGCGACGACGACCGGGACGAGGAGCCGGCCGGGGACGAAGCCCGCGGCGAGCGCCGGGACGACGGCTCCGGCGGCGAAGGCGGCGGCCGAGGAGAGGGCCGCCTGGAGCGGGCGGGCGGCGGTCGCCTCGTGCAGGCCGAGCTCGTCGCAGGCATGGGCGCCGAGGGCGTCGTGCGCCATGAGCTGGACGGCGACCCTCTCTGCGAGCTCGTGGTCGAGGCCGCGGGCGACGTAGATCCCGGCCAGCTCGGCGACTTCGCCCGCCTCGTCCGTCGCGAGCTCGTGCCGCTCCCTCTCGAGGTCGGCCCGTTCCGTGTCGGCCTGCGAGCTGACGGAGACGAACTCGCCGGCGGCCATCGACATCGCCCCGGCGAGGAGGCCGGCGACGGCGGAGACGGCGACGGCACCGGAAGGGGAGCCGGCCGAAGCGACGCCGACGACGAGGCTGGCCGTGGAGATGAGGCCGTCGTTCGCGCCGAGGACCGAAGCCCGGAGCCACCCGACGCGATCGGTCCGGTGAAGCTCGCGGTGGCGCGAGAAGCGGGCGGGGGCGGAGGCCGAGGCGTGCATGGCCCCACGATATCGGAGCCGCGCGCTGCGCGGGCGAAGGCGGAAGTCGCCGCCCTGCGCGCGCGAGCGGGCATAGACTCGGGCGCGACGTTGCCGGCCCGCGTCTCCCCACCCGCCCGGCCCCCTGCCGAGGGTCGACTCTCCGAAGCCGAAGAGCGCTTCGAGAGGAGGAGGAGGAGCATCGGCCTCGTCCTCGGCCCGCTCGCGTTCGTCGTTCTCCTCGCGTTCCCGCCCGCCGCGCTGCCGGCCCCGGCGGCCAAGCTCCTCGCCGTCGTCGCCTGGGTCCTCGTCTGGTGGATCACCGAGGCGGCGCCTCTGCCCGCGACCGCGATCCTGGGCCCGGCGCTGACGGTGGTCCTCGGCGTGGCGACGGCGAAGGAGGCGTTCGCGGCTTTCGGGGACCCGATCATCTTCCTCTTCCTCGGGTCCTTCCTCCTCGCGGGCGCCATGAGCGCTCACGGGCTGGATCGGAGGATCGCGCGGGCGATCCTGGCGATCCCGGCGGCGAGCGCCTCCCCGCGACGCGTCGTCGTCACGTTCCTCGTCCTCTCGGCGGCGCTCTCGATGTGGCTCTCGAACTCCGCGACGACGGCGATGCTCTACCCAATCGCGCTCGGCACGCTCGGCTCGCTCGGAGAGGGGGCCGGGCGCTCGCCGCTCGCCCGCGCCCTCCTCCTCGCCTGCGCCTACGGCGCCTCCATGGGAGGCATCGGCACGCCCGTCGGCTCGCCTCCGAACCTCGTGGCGATCGGGCAGCTCTCGGCTCTCGCCGGGATTCGCGTCGGCTTCGTCCCGTGGCTCCTCGTCGCATTCCCGATCCTCCTCGCGATGGTCGTGGCGACGGCGCTCGTCCTGGGGACGAGGGGACGAGGGGTGGGGCCGACGCGTCCCGTGGAGGCGGTGGCCGAAGAAGGGCGCCGCTGGACGGCGGGGGAGAGGAGCGTGGCCCTAGCCGTCCTCGCGACCGTGGTCTGCTGGATCGGACCCGGGCTCCTCGCGCTCGTCCTCGGCGCCGAGCACCCCGTCGCTCTCTCCCTCGGCCGTGCGCTCCCCGAGGGAGCCGTGGCCGTCCTCGGCGCGAGCCTCCTTTTCGTCCTGCCGGGCGGTGCGGGCCGCGGCCGGGCGATGGGATGGAACGAGGCGGCAAAGATCGACTGGGGGACGCTCCTCCTGTTCGGCGGAGGGCTCTCCCTCGGCGCCGCGATGTTCCGGACGGGCCTCTCCGAGGCGCTCGGGCACGGCCTCGTCGGGGCGACGGGCGTCTCGACCCTGGCGGGGCTGACGATCGTCTTCAGCGTCTTCTCGATCTTCTTCACCGAGGTGACGTCGAACACCGCTGCCGCCACGATGCTGGTCCCCCTCGCGATCGCGAGCGCGCAGGCGGCCGGCGTCTCGCCGCTCGAGCCGTCGCTCGGGTGCGCGCTCGGGTGCAGCATGGCGTTCATGCTGCCGGTCGCGACCCCGCCGAACGCGATCGTCTACGGCTCGGGGCTGGTGCCGATCACGCAGATGGTCCGGGCCGGCTTCCGGCTCAACCTCCTCGCCTGCGTCGTCATCCCGGCCGGCGTCCTCCTCCTCGTTCCGCTCGTCCTGCGCTGAACGACGGATCGTCCGGCAGAGGGAATCCGGGTCGCGAGATCGCCGTCGCCGCCCGGTCGCCCATTGACAAGTCGCTACCGTCGCCCCATGTTATTAGTTGCAATGGCTACTAGTAGCGACGACGATGTCGCCAAAGCACTCCAGGAGCTTGGGTTTTCCGAGATCGAGGCGCTCGTCTACGCGTTCCTCGTCCAGGGAGAGGCGGCCACCGGCTATCGAATCAGCCATGCCATCGGGAAACCGACGGCGAACACTTACAAGGCAATCGCCTCCCTCGTCCAGCAGGGGGCGGTCCAGGTCGACGACGGGGGGAACCGCCTGATCCGGGCGGTGCCGCCCGACGAGCTTCTGGCCGGGCTGGAGCGGCGGTCCCGGGAGAAGCGGGAGGCGGCCCGGGCCGCGCTCGCCCGGCGATCCTCGGCGACGGCGGACGAGAGGGTCTACACCCTCCGCGCCCGCGACCAGGTCCTCGAGCGGGCACGCGCGATGCTCGGGCGGGCCGGCGAGATCGTCCTTGCCGATCTCTTCCCGGGGCCGCTCGACCTCCTGGCCGCCGACCTCGAGGTGGCCGCCTCGCGCGGCGTCCGGGTGGTCGTCAAGACGTACGGCCGCAGGGACCTGCGCGGCGTCGCGGAAGTCGTCGAGCCCGACTCCCGGAGGGCGCTGACGGAATGGCCCGGCCAGCAGCTCTCCCTCGTCGTCGACGCCGAGGAGCACCTCCTCGCCCTCTTCGACCCCGCGGTCGAAGCCGTACACCAGGCGGTCTGGAGTCGAAGCACCTTCCTCTCGTGCCTGCACCACAACCACGTCGCCATGGAGCTCCTCCACACCGCGTGGAAGGCCCGCGACTCGCTCACCGACTCCGACGCCCTCGTCGGGATCTCCCTCCTCTCGAGCCGTCCCGCTGGCCTGCGGCGGCTCCAGGAAGCGGTCGGACGGGACGCCGGAACGACGGAGAACGGAGAGAACGAATGACTCGAAGCGTGAGACGGCTCCTCCTGACCCCCGCCCTCCTCCTCGCTCCGCTCTTCGGCGCGGGACGGCTCGAGGCGCAGCCGGTAGCCCCGGCCGCGCGCCCGGCCGCGGCGGACACCGCGGCTCTCGTCGAAAGGCACGTGGCCTGGCTCGGAGGCTGGCCGGCGCTCGACGCGATGAAAGACCTCAGCCTCGACGGGACGATCCGCGTCGCCGGACTCTCCGGCAGCCTCGCCGTGCGGGCGCGGCGCGACGGCCGCCAGAGAACGGAGGTCGACCTGAAGGTCCTGCGCAGCGTCGAAGTCCTCGCGGGAAGCGAGGGGTGGGAGCGAAACGCAAGCGGCCAGATCGAGCCGATGGGGCTCGACAAGGTCCGGCTCCAGCGACGCGCGCTCGACAGGACGTTCGGCCGGCACCTGCGCGGAGAGGGAGTCGTCACGAGCCTCGCCGGCACCGAGGCGAGGGGAGGCCGCTCCTGGTCGGTCCTCCGCTTCACCTACCCCGACGGCGACGCCTACGACCTCCTCGTCGACCCGGAGACAGGGGAGTCGCGGTACGAGAGAAGCGTCCAGGACGGCCGGACGACGTGGACGTCCTCCGCGGACGTCCGGGTCGTGAAAGGGATTCGCGTCGCCGCCCGACAGGAGATCGAAGGGGAGACGGCCCTCCAGGCGCAGAGCCTGGCCTGGGAGAGCATCGCCGTGAATGGCGGGCTCGCCGACGCCCTCTTCGTGCCGCCGGCCCCGGCCGGTTCGCTCGTTCGTCTCCCGGCGGGGCGGACGACGACCGAATGGGTCCCGGTGGACCTCTATCGGAAGCGGTACGTCTTCCTCGCGGGAGAGCTGAACGGTGTCCCGACCGACGTCGTCCTCGATTCCGGTGCCGGGATGACCGTCCTCGACCGGGCGCTGGCCGAGAAGCTGAAGCTCCGTCCCGAGGGCGAGCTCGAGGCGCGCGGTACCGGAGGGAGCGTCGGCGCGGGCCTCGTCAGCGGGCTCACGCTGAAGGTGGCGGGAGTCGAGGTCGGGCCGATCTCGGCGGCGGTGATCGACCTCTCGGACGTCGGGCGAAGGCTCGGCCGGCCGCTCCCCGTCATCCTCGGCAAGGAGCTCTTCCACGCTCTCGTCGTCGACCTGGACTACCCCGGGTTGCGCCTGCGGCTCCACGACGCGGCGACGTTCCGGTACGAGGGACCCGGCCGGAAGGTCGACCTCCTCCCGGCCGAGGATGGGCACAAGAGCCTCCGGATCTCGATCGAGGGAGACGAGCCGGTCGTCGTCGGGCTCGACACGGGGCAGGGGGGCGCGCTCTCGGTCTTCCGGCACTACGCCGACGCGCGGAGGCTCCTCGAGGGGCGCCCGGTCTCCGAGAGGCGAGGCGGCGGCGTCGGCGGCGCCACCCTCTCGAAGCTCGCGACGCTGCGGTCGGTCTCCGTGGCGGGCTACGACCTGCGGAACGTGCCGGCGACCTTCCAGACGACGGACGTCGGCGGCGCCTTCGACACGAAGCGGCAGGAGGGGAATCTCGGCGCGGGAATCCTCGCCCGCTTCCGGGTCCTCTTCGACTACGCGCGCTCCGCTCTCTGGCTCGAGCCGGGACCAGGTCTCGCCGCGCCGTTCCCGAAGGACAAGACCGGCCTCGACCTGGACTGGGCCGACGGGGCTCTCGTCGTCGAGCACGTCGCGCCGGGAAGCCCCGCCGCGGCGACAGGGTGGAAGGAAGGCGAGCGCGTGACGGCGCTCGACGGAGAGCCGGCGAGCCCGGATTCGTGGCGAACGGAGCTCCGCTGGGCCGAGGCCGAAGCGGGGACGAAGGTGCGCCTCACCCTCGCGGACGGGACGGAGAGGACGCTCGTCCTGGCCGAGTACTACTGACGGACGCTCAGGGGCCCCGGTCCCCGGCCGGCGGAGCGACGCCGTCGGGCCGCCCCGCCACGGCGCGAACGTAGGCCTCGGCGAGCTCGGCCTCGGTCCGGGCCGAGACGCCAAGGTCGCGGAGGAGGCCGTCCTCCAGGGCGTAGACCCAGCCGTGGAGCGAGAGCTCCTGGCCGCGCGACCAGGCGTCGCGGACGACGGTCGTCTGGGCGACGTTCCGGACCTGCTCGACGACGTTCAGCTCGCAGAGCCGGTCGCGGACGGCGCGCTCCGGGCCCAGCCGGCCGAGCTGCGCGTCGTGCTTCTCCCGGACGTCGGCGACGTGGCGGAGCCAGTTGTCGACGAGGCCGTGCCGCTCTCCCCGGAGCGCCGCGAGGACGCCGCCGCAGCCGTAGTGCCCGCAGACGACGACGTGTTTCACGCGCAGGACGTCGACGGCGAACTGGAGGGCGGAGAGGCCGTTCAGGTCGCTCTGGACGACGAGGTTCGCGACGTTTCGGTGGACGAAGAGCTCGCCCGGCAGGAGCCCGACGATCTCGTTGGCCGGGACGCGGCTGTCGGAGCAGCCGATCCAGAAGTAGGGAGGCGCCTGCTGCCGGCAGAGGCGCGTGAAGAACTCCGGGTCGTTCCGGCGGAGGCCGTCGGCCCAGGCGCGGTTGTTCTCGAAGAGGTTCGGCAGGTGCTTCATGCGTTCCACGGCCTCCGGGTCCGGGCGGGTGCGGTCGCGGGGTGGCCCTCGGAGACGACGGTCATCGCGGGGCGCCGACGCGAACGGGCTCCTCGCGGTCGTTCACGCCTCGACCGCGACGCCGTAGCGCTCGCGAAGGACGTTCGCGTGGTGGCGGAGGTGCCCCGCCATGACGAACGCCCAGGCGCGGGCGGCGTTCGGGTGCCCTCCGACGAGGCCGAGGCGGTCCCAGGCGGCGCCGTCCAGGTGGCGAAACATCAGGACGTGGCTCCGACGGAGGCCGACGAACTCGTCGAGGAGCTCGTCCAGGGGGCAGTCGTCGTGCCCGGCGGCGGCGGCGTAGGCGTCCTCGTCGAAGCTCGGCAGAGCCGCCTTCTCGCCGCGCGCCGTGGCGAGCGCCCGATAGCCGAAGACCCGCTCACAGTCGACGACGTGCCCGACGACCTGGGCGATGCTCCACTTCCCTTCGGCGTAGCGCGAGCGGGCCGCCCCAGCCGGGAGGCGGCGCAGCCCCGCCTCGAAGGCCGGTCCCTGAGCGTCGAGGACGGCCAGGACGTCGGGCTCGGTCACGAGCGCGATGTAGGGAGCGAAGTGAAGACTGTAAGTCCCGGAGACCGGACGGACGCTGCTCATGGACCGCGATCCTAAGGCGGAAGGGGGACTGGGCGCGGGGTCAGGCGTGAAATCGTGTATTGTCGACGACAATACACGATTTCACGCCTGACCCCGATCCCGGCGATCCTCCGGGAAGCGGGAGTCGGCGCGGACGCGCTCGGCCTGGGCGAGGTGGCGGAGCGTGTGGGCCGCGGTGGAGAGGCACCAGACGCCGAGCGGCAGCCGGAAGAGGCGAAGGGCCGGCGAGGCGACGCGGACCCGGGCGAGGTCGAGCCCTTCGGCCGACTCCGCCGCGCTCTCGAACGCGCGCTGGGCCTCGAGGAAACGCCGCGTCGTCTCGGCGAGGTCGAGCGCCGAGGCCGAGGGCCGATAGAGCTTCGGCGCGGGGAGGGGCCGGGCGCCGGCGGGGGCCAGCGACCGAAGGAACCAGCGGGAGAGCGGACCGTACCGGAACGGGCCGTCGGAGACGCGGCCCGCGGCGCGCGCCTTCACGCCGGCCTCGAGGAGGGCGGGGGCGAGGGGACCGGTCGTCGCGGCGAGGTGGTCGAGCACCTGCGCGATCGACCAGCGGTCGGGAGCGGGGCGCCAGTTCGCCTGCTCGGAGGAGAGAGGCTCGACGAGCGCGAGCCACCGGGTCGTCGCGGAGCGGGAGTCCGCGAGCGTCGAGGCGAGGTCGGGGTGCACGGCGGGAGCGTAGCGCCCCGGATGCGCCGGGGTCCACGGGCGGTGCGCGGCCGGGCTCAGGGCGGGGCCGGCGACGACCACGCGAGGCGGGGATCGCTTCCGAGCCGGTAGCGGAACGCGAGACGGCTCCCGGCAGGGAGGTCGGGAACCCGCCAGAGAGGCTCGGGAACGGTAAGACCCGAGGCGGCTGTCGCGAGCGTGTGAGCTCCGAAGGCGTCGACCCGTGTGAAGAGCATCGGCCGGGCGCGGGGGCCGATCGGGACGGGCAGGGTGACGACGACGGGAGGGAGGAACCCGTCGCCGTCGAGAGGCGCGGAGGCGCTCCATCTCGAGAGCTCGAAGACCGTCCCGACGGGGACGCGCGCCGCCTCCGCGCGGGCCGAGGCGAAGCCGTCGGCGATCTCGACGTCGGGGTCCGAAAGGACGAGGTCGATGCGGATCCGTTCCGGCACGAGGACGCCGTGGGGGGCGAGGAGCGGAACGAGGTTCCGGACGATCGCGACCTGCGGCTCGTGCCCGAGGCTCCGCTGCATGGCCTCCACGACGACGACGTCGACGGCGGTCCCGCGGACCGGCGCGTCGGCCGCCGCGTCGCAGACGAGGGCGTCCGCGACGGCGTCGCCGACCTCGAGACGCTCCACGACGCGACGGAGTGCGGCGATGGCCGCAACGTGGACGTCGAGGAACGTGACCCGAAGGTCCCCGGCCTCTTCGAGGACGAGGAGAGGGAGGACGAGCGGCGCGAACGGACCGCACCCGGCGTAGAGGACCTCGATCCGCCGCCCGCGGGCGTGCTCCCGCGCCGCCGCGATCGCGGCGCGGACACCCCGGAGGAGGACAGCGGTCCGGACCGGGTCGAGCGCGCAGCGCCCGGCGTCGAACGGGGAGAGCGCACGCCCCGAAGGAAGCGTCGATTCGCGATGGGCCGCCGGATCGTCCTCCAGCCCCGACGTGCGGAGGAGGAGTCCGTGGAGCGACGCCGCCGCTCGGGCAAGCGCGTCGGGCGGGGCGGACGGCTCGAGGAGGACGGCCACGAGGGAGCGAAGGGTGGCCCGCACGGCGCGAATCACGGCGGGCCGCCGGAGGCCGTGCGGCGGACGCACGCAAGGAGAGGGGATCGCACGGCCGGCGTCCGTCAGGCGCCCTCGAACCCTTCGAGGACGCCCGCCGCGTTCGTGCCGAGCTCGGCGGCCGCGTAGCCCCCTTCGAGGACGAGGACGGTCGGGAGGCCGAGGCGTGCGAGCCGCTCTCCGAGGCGGCGGAAGTCGTCCCGTTCGAGCGCGAACTTCGTCAGCGGGTCTCCGGCGAACGTGTCGAGGCCGAGCGAGACGACGATGGCATCCGCGCCGGCCGCCGCCGCCCGGGCGCAGGCCGTCTCCAGGGCGGCGAGCCACTCCGGCCCGCGCGTGCCCGCCGGGAGCGGGAGGTTCAGGTTGAAGCCCTCTCCGGCGCCCTCGCCCGTCTCGTCGGCGTGGCCGAGGTAGAACGGGTACTCGAAGCGCGGGTCGGCGTGGAGGCTCGCGAAAAAGACGTCGGACCGGCCGTAGAAGAGGCTCTGCGTCCCGTTGCCGTGGTGGTAGTCGACGTCGAGGAGGGCGACGCGCGCGCTGCCGCGGAGGAGCAGCGCCTCGGCGGCGACGGCGGCATTGTTCAGGAAGCAGTAGCCCCCCCATGAAGTCGGCGCCCGCGTGGTGCCCGGGGGGGCGCGTCGCGGAGAACGCGCAGCGCGCCCCCGCGGCGACGGCCTCGGCGGCGCTCGCGGCGGCGTCGGCCGCGGCCTTCACGGCAGCCCAGGTCCCGGCCGCGAGCGGCGTCCCGTTGTCCATCGAGTAGAGGCCGAGGCGCGCGACGAAATCGTCGGGCTCGACGTCGCTCCGAAGCGTCCGGACCGGCCAGACGGACGGGAACGGCTGGACGGCGGCGTTCGCCGGGTCCCGTGCGAGCCACTGGCTCCAGGCGGACTCGAGGAACGCGAGGTACCGCGGCGAGTGGACGCGGGCGAGGAGGGGGGCGGAGTCGACCGTCGGCGTGAGGAGCTCGTGCCCGGCGGCGACGAGCGCGTCGTGGACGTAGCGGGCGCGGACCGGCGACTCGAAGCAGGGGACCCGCTCGCCGCGGAAGTACTCGTACCGGGGCGCGTGTCCTTCGTGAAGCGGCGTGAAGAAGGTGATCACGCGCCGATCGTAGCGGCTCGGCGGCGGGCGTGGGAGGCCCGGAGGCTTCGCGAGCCGGCGCCGGCGGCGCCTCAGGAGCGACGGTAGACGTCGGTGCTGAGGTACTTGAGCCCGGTGTCGCAGGCGAGGGTGGCGACGGTCGCGCCCGCCCCGAGACGCGCGGCGACGCGGAGCGCGGCGACGACGTTCGCGCCGGTGGAGGTGCCGGCGAAGAGCGCCTCCTCGCGCGCGAGCCGCCGCGTCATCTCCTTCGCCTCCTCCGTCGCGACGGCGAGGACCTCGTCGACGAGGGAGGGCTCCCAGAGCGGCGGCGTGTAGCCGATGCCGACCCCCTCGATCTTGTGCGGGCCGGCCGGGCCGCCGAGGAGGACGGACGACTCCGCCGGCTCGACGGCGACGATTCGCACGCCGGGGCGTCGGCCCTTGAGGACGGCCGCGATGCCGCGCAGCGAGGCCGCCGTCCCGACGGAGTGGACGAAGGCGTCGACCTTCCCGCCCGCCTCCTCGAGGAGCTCCTCGGCGAGCGGGACGTACCCGGCGATCGCGTCGGCGTTCTCGAGCTGGTTCGTGAAGAAAGTCCCCGGCTCCCGGGCGATCTCGCGGGCGGCCGCGATCATGTCGAGGATCAGCTTCTTCGTCGTCAGGCCCCCCTCGCTCGGGACGAGCGTCAGCTCGGCGCCGAGCGCGGCCATGTGATCGCGCTTCTCGCGGCTGAAGGCGTCGGAGGTGACGATCCGGATCCGGTACCCCTTCGCGGCGGCCACGAACGCGAGCGAGGTGCCGGTGCTCCCGCCCGTGTACTCGACGACGGTGCCGCCGGGACGCAGGCGCCCGTCGGCCTCGGCGCGCGAGATCACGGCGAGCGCCATCCGGTCCTTCATGCTCCCGGTCGGGTTCTCCCCCTCGAGCTTGACGAGGACGTCCGCGGAACCCGCGGGGACGAGCCTGCGGAGGCGGACGAGGGACGTGTTTCCGATGGCGTCGAGGATGTTCATGCGCGGGACCTGCCTCCGCGCGAGGATAGCCCCGCGCGGCGCGTGTCGCGTGTCGAGGGGACGGCGGCCGGCCGGCGGCTCAGAGGGGAGCGGCCGCTTCGCAGATCTCCTTCAGCTTCGCGAGCGCCTTCGGCCAGGCTTCGTTCATGAACGCCTCGAAGTCGGGAGGCGTCTCCAGCTCGGCGGTCACCTCCGTCGCGCCGCCGACGTCGACGAACGTGTAGTTCTCGAACGAGGGGGCCCAGGCCGTGGCCTCGGGGCTCGTCGTGTCCTCGACGCCGTCCTTGACGATCCCGAGGTGCTTGATCGAGACGAACTCCGGCGGGCGACTCTCGGCGATGACGGACGTCATCCCCCCCTCGCCGCCCGGCCCGAGGAAGCGGATTCGGTCCCCGGTGTTCCAAGAGCCCTCGTAGTACGAGCCCTCGCAGAAGGGCGTCGTCCAGACCCGGTAGGTCTCGGGTCCGAGCATTGCGGCCCAAACGGCCTCGCGCGGCGCCCGGATGGTGATCGAGTGACGGATCTTCTTCATGGGCCTCTCCTTTCGGACGATTCGGGCGACGTCCGGCCGACGGGCCACTCGGTCGGCCGCGGGACGCTCCGAATTCCGGGATGGTTTGTGGCTCTCTCCGACGGTGGCGGGGCGGATGGATTCCGGGGAGAGGCGTTTTCGCCTCGATCAGCCGACTCTCCGTCCGGGCCGGGGTCAGCAGGGGATGAGTCCGAGGGCGCCCGCGCCGATGAGCCCTGCGAGGTCGGTCGCGAAGGAAAGGGCGACGCCGCCGAGGCGCCAGAGGTGTTCCTTCCCGCCCCGGCCGAGGAGGACGGCCCCCGCCGATCGCCCGCGCCCGGCGGCGAGCGCGCCGACGTACGACCACTCCAGCCAGCGGAGGAGGACGGAGCCGGCGAGGAGCGCGAGCGGCGGGACGCCCAGGCGGTTCTGCGCCGGGGCGAGGGTGGCGAGGCCGAGGAGGAGGAGCCACCCGAGGAGGAGGCCGATCGCGAGGCGGAGGAGCGCGAAGACCGCGGCCCGGCGGAGCGGCGACGCCGGCCGGGCCGGTGCGAGGAACGCGAGGCCCAGCCGGCACCACGCCGTGTAGGCCAGGAGCTTGACGCCGAAGCACGCGAGGACTCCGAAGGCGCTCATGTGGGGCCTCCCGGAGCGGGGTCACCCGGGATGGGGTCAGGCGTGCAATCGTGTATTTTCGCAAAAATACACGATTGCACGCCTGACCCCGGGTCCAGATCACCTCGCGTCCAGACCTCGACTCCGGCGATCACGCGAACGGGGAGACGTGCTCGAACCGGGTCACGTCGACGAGCCCCCTGTCGGTCAGCTTCAGCTCGGGGATGACGGGGAGGGCGAGGAAGGCGAGCGTCATGAAGGGGTGGTCGACGGCGGTGCCGAGGGCGCGCGTCGCCTCGTTTGCGCTCCGCTCGGCGCGGTCGACCTCCTCGAGGGACGCGTTCGACATGAGGCCGGCGACGGGGAGCGGCACCTCGGCGAGGACCTGCGCGCCGTGCGCGACGACGATGCCGCCGCCGATCTCCGCTGCGCGCCGCACCGCCGTCTCCATCGACGCGTCGTCGCAGCCGGCGACGACGACGTTGTGCGAGTCGTGCGCGACGGAGGAGGCGATCGCCCCGCGCGCGAGGCCGAAGCCGCGCGCGAAGGAGATCCCGACGTTGCCGGTGCCGCGGTGCCGCTCGACGACGGCGAGCTTCGCGAGGTCGCGCGCGGGGTCGGCGGCGGCGCCGCCGTCGACGACGAGCGCGGCCTCGGTCGAGGCGCCGGTCGCGAGGGAGCCGGGGTGGACCTCGATGACCCGCACCCGGGCGCCGGGCCCGGCGGGGAGGCGGAGGCGCGAGGCGTCGAAGCCGTCGATCCGGAACGACGGCCCCTCGGGGATGCCGCGCGACGGGACGTCGACGAGGAGCTTCCCGCCCTGCGCGACGCGCCGTCCGCCGAGGACGACGAGGTCGGGCCTCACGTCGTCGAGGCTCTCGAACGTGATCAGGTCGGCGCGGAACCCCGGCGCGACGGCGCCCCGGTCGCGGAAGCCGTAGTGGCGCGCGCAGGACCACGACGCGAGGCGGAACGCGAGGACCGGGTCGAGGCCGAGGGCGATGGCGCGACGGACGTGGTGGTCGACGTGACCGTGGGCGAGGAGGTCCCACGGGTGCCGGTCGTCCGTCGCGAACGCGAAGCGCTCGGAGTTGCCGGCGTTCACGAGCGGGAGGAGGTCGTCGAGGTTCTTCGCGGCCGTCCCCTCGCGGATCCAGATCGACATCCCGCGGCGGACCTTCTCCGCCGCCTCCTCGCGCCCGAGGCACTCGTGGTCGGTCCGGATGCCGGCGCCGACGTAGGCGTTGAGGTCGAGGCCCGAAAGGAGCGGCGAGTGGCCGTCGATCGGGAGACCCCGCGACGCGGCGTCCTCCACCTTCGCGCGGACGTTCGGGTCTCCGAAGAGGAAGCCGGGGACGTTCATCATCTCGGCCAGGCCCAGCACGTTCTTCCGCCCGTAGAAGCGGGCGAGGTCGGCGGGGCCGAGGTCGGCGCCGGCCGTCTCGAGGTGCGTCGCCGGGACGCACGAGGGGAGCATGACGTGGAGCTCGACGGGGAGGCCCTCGGCGGACGCGAGGAACGCCTCGAGCCCCTCGGCGCCGCGCACGTTCGCGATCTCGTGCGGGTCGGTGACGACGGCGGCCGTGCCGTGGACGGCGGCGAGCCGCGCGAAGACGGGGGGCGTCGTCATCGTCGACTCGACGTGGATGTGGGCGTCCCAGAAGGCCGGTGCGAGGAACGCGCCGCGGAGGTCGATCTCGTTCGCCGGGTCGGCCGCGCAGTACGGGCCGAAGCCGAGGACGCGGTCGCCCGCGACGCCGACCGTCTCCTCGTGGATCTCGCCCGTCAGGACGTTGACGACGCGGGCGTTCCGGAACACGAGGTCGGCGGGGACGGACCCGCGGGCGGCGTCGACGAACGCGGCGAGGGGGAGCTTGCCTTCGGCCATGGGAGCCTCCGGCGGCAAGCGTAGAACGAGAGGGGCGGGGGACGAAACGGGGGGCGAGGGACGCCGGAGCGGGACGCCCGTGCCGGCGCGCCCGCGAGGCCGCGGCGGGTCGCCCCGGGATCGCATAGCATCCGTGCACTTCGAAAGGAGGGTCCCCCATGTCCGAGCGCACG
>JAKPXO010000148.1 GCA_029567505.1 Acidobacteriota bacterium | reverse complement strand
CGAGCCGGGTCTCGGGGATGAACGTGCGGACGTAGAGCCGGTCGGCGAACGCGAGGGTCAGCGCGGGCTGACCCGCGCCGAGGAGGAGGCCCGGCTCGGCCATCCGGTGGAGGACGACGCCGTCGGCCGGCGCGAGGATCTCGGCTTCGCGGACGATCGTCTCCGACTGCTTCAGGATCGTCTCGGCGCGACGGACGTCGGCTCGCGCACCCTCGGTCTGGAAGCGTCGGAATCCCTCGCGGGCGAGGGCGAGGCGCTCCGCGCTCGCCGAACGGGCGGCGATCGTCCTCTCGAGCTCGGTCCTGGCCCGGTCGAGGTCCCGCGGGATCCCGACCTTCTTCGCCATCAGCGCCTCCTGGCGGGCGAGCTCCTTCCGGGCGAGCTCCAGGGCCGCCTTCTTGTCGGCGAGGTCGGCCTCGGCGGCGGCGACCTCCTGGCTCCGGCTGCCCGACTGGAGGTCCCGGAGGCGCGCGGAGGCCGAGCCGAGGGCGTCGCGGTCTCTCTCGACGGAAAGCGCGATCTCTCCGAGGTCCAGCGTGACGAGGAGGTCGCCCGCCTTCACGCGGTCGCCCTCGCGGACCTTCACCTCGAGGACGCGGCCCGAGACCTTCGGGGCGAGGTCCACCACGGGGGCTTCGATCCGCCCGTTCAGACGGGTCGCGGCGCCGTCGCCGGCTTCCCGGCAACCGGCGAGGAGGAGGGGCAGGAAGACGGCCGCGGCGAAGCAGCGGAGGTCGCGATTCATCGGGTTCCTCTCTCCGGCGCGGCGGCCGGCTCGCTGGCGTGAAGCTGGATCCGGCGGTCGGAGAGGAGCGTCCCCTCCGCGCGGGCGCGCTCGACGCGTGCCATTCGCAGGTCGGCCAGGGCCTGGGTCTCGACGAGACGCGCTTGCGTCAGGTCGTTCTGCCGGGTCAGGACGAAGAAGCTCGTCGTCAGGCCGGCGGCGAAGCGCTCTTCCTCGGCTCGGAGCTGCGTCTCGGCAGCCAGCCGGGCGGCGCGGACCGCGGCCACCCGCTGCGCCGCCGTCTCTTCGGCGAACGCCGCGTTCCTCACCTCCACGCCGACCTGCTGCCGGGCCCGGAGGAGGGCGAGCTCGGCCTGCACGCGAGCGGAGCGAAGCTGCCTCGACTCGGCCCGCGCCGCCCGGTTGCCGAGCGGCAGCGCGAAGGCGAGCCCGACCGAGGCGTCGGGAAAACGCCCCTCGCCGATCGTGCCGAGCGATCGGCCCAGGCCGCCGTCGAGCGCCTCGGGGACCTCGACCGGACCGCTCGGGAAGGGCGGGGCGACTCCGGGGTTGGGGTCGCCGGCAAGTCCGCGCCCGATGTAGCCGGCCACGAGGTCGAGCTGCGGACGGACGCGGTCGCGGGCCGCCTCGGCCTCGATCGTGAGCCGGTCGAGACGGGCCGCCGCCTCCGCCACCTCCGGCCGGCGCCCTTCGGCGGCCGCGACGTCCGGAGCCGTGGGAGCGGCCGGAGCCGCCGCCGGCTCGGCGTCGTCGGCGGGGACGACGCGGCTCGCCCAGGCCGGGTCGGCCGGGTCGCCGAGGAGGAGCGATTTCAGGGCGTTCTCGGCGCGGGCGGCGGCCTCGCGGGAGGCGAGCAGCTCCCCCTTTCGGCGCTCCACCTCGGCGAGCGGCGAGGCGAGGTCCGACTCGGAGAGCGTCCCCGCTTCGACGCGGGCGCTCACGTCCTCCTGCTGTCTCACCGCGAGAGCGACGGCGGACGTTCGAGCTTCGACGGACTGCCTCGCGGCGACGAGCGTCCAGTAGGAGCGCTCGAGCGCCGCGACCGTATCGGCGGCCACGCGCTGGAGGGAGGCCGCCGAGCGGCCGCGGTCGACGCGGGCGACGCGGAGCGCGGTGCGGGCGACATCCGTGGCGCGGTTGCGCAGAAGCGGCTGCCGGATCTCCAGCCCGAGTGAGCTCGTCCAGGAAGGCGAGAGGATCGAGAAGACGCTGTCGGTCTTCTCTCGCGCGAGCGTGGAGGTGAGCGTGAGGGACCCGCCGGTCGGGAGAAGCTGGACGACGCCGAGGGAGAGGCCGGCGCTCCGCTGCGTCGGCGCGAGCTCGCCGGAGGGCGCCCCGGAGAGGATCGAATTGACCGGGTCGGTCCGCTCCCTCAGGCGGGCGTCGACCCGCACGAGCGGGTCCCAGGCTCCGCGCGCTCGGACCTCGCCTGCTTCCGAGGTGGCGGCGGTCTCCCGCTCGACGCGGAGGTCGACGTTCCGTTCGAGCGCGATCGCGCGGGCCTCGGCGAGCGTGAGGCGAAGCTCCGGGCCGGCGTCGTCGGCTGGCTGCGCGATCGCGGGGAGGGCCGCGAGGAGGAGGAACGCCGCCTGCGGCCTCATCGTCTCCTCCCGTCGCCACGCGCCGCGGGAATTCTGACCCGCTGGAGGCGGGGATCGATGGCGTCGGCGAGCCGGTCCAGGACGTCCGGATCGATCGACGCGAGGGCCTCCTGCTCGACGCTCGTGAGCGCCTCGGGCTCGGACACGGCCGCCCGGACGGTCGCGACGGCGTCCTTCCGGAAGCGAAGCCGGATCTCCTCGTCCGTGGCGAGCCGGCCGATGATGTGTTCGACGGTCTTCTGGCTCATCTGGGACATCCTTCGCGCGGACGTCCGCAAGAGGACTGCCAAGGCCTTCGAGGGAGGTCGCCGCGCACTATCGTGTTGTCGGGGAGGAGCTTATGCGCGTGTGCGCGGTGCGAGTCGACGTGACGCCGTTCGAACGAAGTGTCTCGTTCGGAGCATATCGCTCCGAACGGGTCAATCGGTCGGCGCCATTCCGAGGCGACGGAGCCGGCCGTAGAGCTGGCCCCGCGTCAGGCCGAGAGCCCGCGCCGCACGGCTCTTGTTGTAGCGCGCCTCGACGAGAGCCCGCTCGATCGCGTCGCGCTCGAGGTCGGCCAGAGAAGGCGCTCGGGTCGCGCGGGGTGGCGAGACGGTCCCGGCGCGCTCCGGAGAGGACGGGGCCGACGCCGGGCTCCTCGGCGCCGGCACGATGAGGTGCTCGTGCGTGATGAGGCCGCCGCCGCTCAGGATCGAGGCGCGTTCGAGGACGTTCCGGAGCTCGCGGACGTTCCCGGGCCATCGGTAACCGAGGAGCGCCTCCATCGCGTCCCGGGAGATCCCGGCCGCCGGACGGCCGAGCTCGGCCCCGATCTCCTCGAGGAAGGCTCCGGCGAGGGGCAGGATGTCGTCGGGCCGCTCCCGGAGAGGAGGAAGCCGGATCTCGAAGACGGCGAGACGGTAGAAGAGGTCCTCGCGGAAGGTGCCGCGAGCCATGGCGGCCGCGAGGTCGCGGTTCGTCGCGGCGACGACGCGGACGTCGGCTCTCTGGGGCCGGCTTCCGCCGAGCCGCTGGAACTCCCTCTCCTGGAGGACGCGCAGGAGCTTCGCCTGGACCGAAGGGCTCGTCTCGCCCACCTCGTCGAGGAAGAGGACGCCCCCCTGCGCGGCCTCGATCCGGCCCGGCTTGGCCGCGTGCGCCCCGGAGAACGCGCCCCTCTCGAAGCCGAAGAGCTCTGACTCCAGGAGCGTGTCGGGGAGCGCGGCGCAGTTGATCGCGACGAACGGTCCCGAGGCGCGAGGCGAGGAGGAGTGGACGAAGCGCGCGACGACCTCCTTGCCGGTCCCGGACTCGCCCGTGAGGAGGACGGTCGTCTCGGCCGAGGCGACCTTCGCGGCCTGCCGGAGGACGTCCTTCCACGAGGCGGAGACGCCGATGACGCGCGAGGTCCGGCCGTGGGCTGCGAGGGCGGCGACGAGCCCTTCGACCCGGCGCTCGAGCTGACGGGTGCGCTCCTGCGCCTCCGCGGCGCGGCGCGCCGCCTCCGCGAGGTCGTGGTGTGAGAGGGCGAGGTGGACGAAGGCGGCGATCCTCTTCGCGACCAGGACGTCGCGCGCGGCGTAGGCGTCGGGTCGAAACGAGAGGAAGTTGAGCGCTGCCACGATCATCCCGTCCTCTTTGAGCGGGATACGGAGGACGCTCTTGACCCCGTACTTCAGGAGCGGCGCGTTCTGTCGGCGGAGCGTCTCGTCGGCGGAGATGTCGTCGAGGACCATGAAGTCCCACTCCCGCTGGACGACCGTGGGGTCGGGGAGGGGAACCGTCTCGGGGATGTCGAAGCCCTTCGGGATCGCCGAATGGGCCCAGACGCGGATCGACTGGCGGTCCGGCGTGATGCGTCCGAGCGCGATCGCGTCGTGCGGGAGGACGGCGCGCGAGATCTCCGAGACGCGGTCGAAGACCTGGCGGATGTCGAGGACCCCCGTGAGCGTCTCAAGGAGGTCGTCGACGGCCTTCAGCCTCCGCAGCTCCTCGACCTCGGCGCGCAGACGCTCGAGCTCGCGGGCCGGCGGCCGGGAGGCGGACGCGCTCTCCTCGCTCATCGCGCGGATTCTACGGAGAGAGCGGAGAGCGGGCTCCTATACTCGCGCGAACGTGCGCCGCCGGCTCGCCTTCCTCGCCGTCGCGATACCGCTTTCCTTCTGGTCGTGCTCCGGGTCCGAGCCCGTCGAGCGGCCGTACGTCGTCTCGGTTCCCTACGACCTCGATTCGCTCGACCCCGGCCACCGGAACCGGCTGAGCGACTTCTCGATCCTGACGAGCTTCTACGAGCCGCTCGTGGCGACCGACGCGAACCTCTCGGCGCGGCCGGCGCTCGCCCAGCGCTGGAGCAATCCCGACGCGCTCACGTGGACCTTCGAGCTGCGTCCCGGAGTCCGGTTCCACGACGGCAGCCTCCTCGGGGCCGAGGACGTCGTCTGGTCGTTCGAACGGCTCCGAGCGGAGCCGGGGCTCGAGCTGGCCGGGCACGTCAGCGCGATCGCGAGCGTCCGGGCGAGAGGGGAGAGGACCGTCGAGCTGCGGACGACCCAGCCGGTCGCGATCCTCCTGAACAAGCTGCGTTTCGTCCTCATCGTCCGGAGGGGAGAGAGCGGAGCGAAGCTTCGCGAGCGGGTGAACGGGACCGGCCCTTACCGCCTCGCGGGGCTCGAGCCGGGGCGGGAGATGCGCCTCGAGCGAAACGAGGCCTACTGGGGCGTCCACCCCGACCTTCGCGAGGTCCGTCTCCTGCTGAACCGCGCGCCCGCGGAGGCTCTCGAGGACCTCCTCTCGGGGCGCAGCGATTTCGTCCAGTCGAACGCGAAGGCGACGGAAGAGGCGCTGCGCGGCCGCAGCGGCTTCGTGCTGCGGAAGCAGGGCAGCGTCTCCGTCAAGTTCCTCTTCGTCGCCCTGAACCGCGAGGACTCGAGAGACGTCGTCGGCGGGACGAACCCCTTCCGGGACGTCCGGGTCCGCCGGGCCCTCTCCCTCGCGATCGACCGCGCGGAGCTCGCCCGCCGACTCTCGGCGCCCGCGATCCCGATGAGCCAGCTCGTTCCGCCCGGGATCTTCGGCCACGACCCGGCGCTGAAGGCGCTTCGCCACGACCCGGTCGAGGCCCGCCGCCTGCTCGCCGAGGCCGGCTGGCCGAACGGCTTCTCGCTCGAGCTCGCGGCCCGGGGGCTCTTCGCCGAGGCGGCCGGGATCGTGGCGGAGATGATCTCGGAGGTCGGGATCCGCGCGCGCGTGCGAGCGCTCCCGGAGGCGGCCTGGTTCCGGGCGATGCACGGGGGGCTCCTGACCCTGACGATCAGCCGCTACGGCTGCCCGACGGGCGACGCCTCCGACCTCTTCGAGAACGCGCTCCGGACATGGGACCCGGCGAAGAGGACGGGCCTGAACAACTACGCGCGCTACTCCA
>JAKPXO010000137.1 GCA_029567505.1 Acidobacteriota bacterium | reverse complement strand
GCGCTGATCCTCTTCGACTTCGGGTGGTTCCGCGACCAGATGTGCACGGTCGCCTGCCCCTACGGCCGCCTCCAAAGCGTCATGGCCGACCCCGACACGATCCTCGTCGCCTACGACGCGAAGCGGGGCGACCCGAAGGTGAAGGTGAAGGACCGGGTCGCGGGCGTCGCCGCGGGCGACTGCATCGACTGCCGGAGCTGCGTGAACGCCTGCCCCACCGGCACCGACATCCGCCGCGGCCTCCAGTCGGAGTGCATCGGTACGGCGCAGTGCATCGACGCCTGCGACGAGGTGATGCGCGGCCAGAAGAAGCCGATCGGGCTGATCAAGTACACGTCCGAGCGCGAGGAGGCGGGCGGGACGCGGCGCCTCGTGAGGCCCCGGAACCTGATCTACCTCGCCCTCCTGACGCTCGCCTGGGGCTCCCTCGCCTTCCTCCTCCTGACCCGCGCCGACGCCCTCGTCGAGATCGTCCGGGGCGGCCGCGAGCCATACCGCGTCCTCGTCACCGGCGAAGTCGCGAACCAGCAGCGGCTCCGCGTCACGAACCAGCTCGACGTGCCGCAACGCTTCTCCGTCGAGGTCCTCTCCCCCGGCGGCGCGCGGTTCGTCCTGGCGGGCGGTCCCGTCGACGTCGCCCCGGAGAAGGTCGTCACCGTCAACGTCGTCACGACCGTCCCGGCGGAGGTCTTCCGCGACGGCCAGGCCACGGCCCGGTACGTCGTCACGTCCGACCGGGGTTTCCGGAAGGAGATCGAGTTCCTCCTCCTCGGGCCCTGGGGAAAGGGGGCCGCGAAGTGAAGCTCCGGAAGTTCCTCTCCGAGTACCGCTGGCCCCTCTACCTGACGGGCCTCCTGACGATGTCGATCCTCGCCTACGCGATCCTCGTCTGGGTGGCCACGCGGCCGACGGCGCCGCGCCCGATCGCCGGCTTCTACGAGGCCTCGCAGGAGTGGGACGCGGACGAGGCGGTCGTGGCGGCGAGCCGCGCGCTCGGTTGGACGGTCACGTACGAGCTCCCGGCCGGCGTGCCGCACGTCGCCGGGACACCCCGCCCCGTCGACGTTCAGGTCACCGACCGCGACGGGAAGGGCGTGACGGGGCTGACCGGCCGCCTCTTCGCCCTGCGCGCCGCCGAGGCCCGCCGCGGCCCGCCCGGCACCCTCGTCGAGCTGCCCCACCTCGCCGGCTCCTACCGCGCGCTCCTGCGCGTCGACGAGCCGGGCGCCTGGGACTTCCGCCTCGACGCGCGGCGCGACGGCCAGCGCTTCGTCCACTCGGCGCGCGTCGCGGTCGAGAAGGACGCCCCCGAAGGAGGGAGCGCGCGGTGAAGGGACCTCGCGAGCGCTCGCACCTGCACGCCGCCCCCGTGGCGTGCGCGCACTGCGGCCTCGCGGTCCCCGAGGGGATGCTCCGTCCCGGCGAGGAGAAGCAGTTCTGCTGCAACGGCTGCCGGCAGGTCCACGACCTGATCCGCGACTGGGGCTACGAGAAGTTCTACGGCCTCGTCGAGCAGCAGGGGGGCGTGCTCGAGCCGGCCCGCCCGACCGGGCGCGCGTTCGAGGACCTCGACGACCCGAGGGCGCTGGAAGGTTCGAGCGACGAGGAGCCCGGAGGCCGCTGCCGGACGCGCCTCTACCTCGAGGGGGTCCACTGCGCCGCCTGCGTCTGGCTGGTCGAGAAGCTCCCGGAAGCGCTCGACGGCGTCGACTCCGTGCGGCTCAACCTCGCGAGCGCGGTCGCCGAGGTGACGTGGCGCCCCGGGACGGTGAAGCTCTCGGCGATCGCCCGGGCGCTCGACCGCCTCGGCTACTCGCCGCACGTCCACCGGGCCGGCGCCGCCCGCGACGCCCGCCGCGCCGAGGACCGCGCCACCCTCGTGAAGCTCGGCGTCGCCGCGGCCGGCGCGATGAACCTGATGTTCCTCCACGGGGCGCTCTACGCCGGAGAGGCCTCCGGGATGGCGTCCCCTTACGAGACGTTCTTCCGCTGGGTCTCCCTCGGCATCGCGCTCCCGGTCCTCGCGTTCTCGGCACGCCCGTTCTTCCAGACCGCGTACGCGGGGCTGAAGTCCCGCTTCGTCCACATCGACCTCCCCGTCGCGATCGGGATCGCCGTCACGTTCGCCGCGAGCGCCGCGAACGTCGTCCGCGGGAGCGGCCCGGTCTACTTCGACTCGCTCGCGATGCTCGTCGCGGCCCTCCTCGGAGCCCGGCAGGCGCAGCGCGCCGCGCAGCGCGCGGCGCTCGAGAGGGCCGACAGCCTCCGCGGCGTCGCGTTCCTCGAGTTCGCGAGGCGCCTCGAGGGGGACGGCCCGCTCGCGCCCGCCGTCGAGGTCCCCGTCGCGGCGCTCGCGCCGGGCGACCGCGTCGAGGTCCGTTCGGGCGAGCTCGTCCCGGCGGACGGCGTCGTCCTCTTCGGACGCTCCACGCTCGACGGCTCCGTCCTCACCGGCGAGTCGGCTCCCGTCCCGGTCACCGAGGGGGGCGCGGTCTGGGCGGGCGTCACGAACCTCGGGGCCCGGCTCGTCGTGAAGGTCGAGGCGGCCGGCGAGAAAACGCGCGTTGGTGCGCTCCTCGCCGTCGTCGAGGACGCCCTCGCGCGACGTCCCGCCGTCCTCCGCCTCACCGACCTCCTCGCGCGGCGCTTCGTCCAGGCGCTCCTCCTCCTCGCCGCCGCCGCCCTCCTCCTCGCCCTCCCGCTCGGGACGGAGGCAGCCGTCGGGCGCGTCGTCGCCCTCCTCGTCGTCGCCTGTCCCTGCGCGCTCGGCCTCTCGGTCCCGCTCGCCGTCTCGGTCGGGCTGATGCGGGCGGCCCGCGCCGGCATCTTCGTGAAGGACCCCGACGCCCTCGACCGGCTCCGCCGCGTCGGCACCGTCCTCCTCGACAAGACCGGGACGCTCACCGAAGGGAAGGCGACGTTCGCCCGATACCTCGGGGACGAGGCGGCGCTCGAGCTCGCCACGACCCTCGAAGCGGAGTCGTCGCACGCCGTCGCCCACGCCCTCCGCGCCTCCCTCGGCCGCCGCGTGAACGTCGTCCGCGAGGTGACCGAGGTCCGCGAGGTCGCGGGACGTGGCATCTCCGGCGTCGTCGACGGGCGCCGCCTCGCCGTCGGGAACCGCGCCCACGTCGAGGCGCTCGCCGCTCCCGCCCCGGGCGAGCTCGCGGCGCACGCCGAGGCGCTCGTCGCCGACGGCTTCAGCCCGCTCTGGGTCGCCGTCGACGGCCGCGTCGTCGGCGTCGGCGGGATCGGAGACCCGCTCCGCGCCGACGCGCGCGCCACCGTCGACGCGCTCCGCGCCCGCGGCGTCCGCGTGAGGATCCTCTCCGGCGACGACCCGCGCGTCGTCGCCTCCGTCGCCGCCCGCCTCGGGATCGCCCCCGCGGACGCCCTCGGTGGCCGCACTCCGGAGGAGAAGCGCGACGTGGTCGCCTCGCTCGTCGGCGCGCGCGAAGGCGAGGAGCGGCGCGCCCCCGCCGTCGTCATGGTCGGCGACGGCGTGAACGACGCCGCCGCCCTGGCCCTGGCCGACGTCGGCGTCGCCGTCCTCGGCGGCAAGGGAGCCTCCCTCGTCGCGGCCGACGTCGTCCTCACGCGCGAGGGGGTCGCTCCGCTCCTCGACCTCCTCCACGGGTCGCGGCGCGTCTTCAGCGTCATCCGCCGGAACCTCGCGTTCTCCCTTCTCTACAACGCGGCGGGCGCGGCCCTGGCGCTCCTCGGGCTCGTCGGGCCGCTCCTCGCGGCCGTCCTGATGCCCGTCTCCTCGCTGAGCGTCGTCCTCTCCTCGGCCCTGTCGCGGCCCTTCCCCGCCGCGGCGCGACGCGCCGCGCGGCCCCACGGGGCGGAGGCCTAGGTGGAGACGATCTTCGTCCTCCTCCCGCTCGCCCTCCTCATCGCGGGGATCGCCCTCGCGCTCTTCATCTGGGCCGCGCGCTCGGGGCAGTTCGACGACCTCGAGACGCCCGCCGTCCGGGTCCTCTTCGACGACGAGCCGGCTCCCGCCGCCCCGCGCCCCGCGCCCGGCGAGCCGGCCGCTTCCCCCGCCCCGAATCCTCCGGAGACCACCTCCGACGCGCCGACAAGGAGGACCGAATGAGCCGACCGAGAACGCCCGTCCGCATCCTGATCCTCCTCCTCGGGATGGTCGCGGCGGGCTCCCTGGCGTACGCGCTGAGCAACGTGCGCAAGGGGTATGAGCCGCGACAGCCGATCCTCTTCCGGCACTCGCGGATGGCCGGGCCCGCCGTGATGCAGACGAACGAGAAGGGCGAGGCGGTGAACGTCGGGGGCTACGACATCCCCTGCCTCACCTGCCACACCATGCCCTACAAAGGGCGGCACGCAACCGTGCCGTCGACCGCCGTCTGCATGAACTGCCACACGGCGGTCGGCCTGAACCGCGAGTGGGTCCTGAAGATGAAGGACTACTGGGACCGGGGCGAGCCGATCCCGTGGGTGAAGGTCCACGACCTCCCCGACTTCGTCTACTTCGACCACTCGGCCCACCTGAACGCGAAGGACGAGAAGGGGATGCCGAAGCTCCCGCTGAAGGACGCGGAGGGGCGCCCCTGGCAGATCTGCGCGAACTGCCACGGGCGCGTCGAGGAGACCGACATCGTCTCCGTCACGAACGCCTTCAACATGCAGTGGTGCCTCGACTGCCACCGCAAGCCCGAGATGAAGGCCTCGACCGACTGCGTTGCCTGCCACCGCTAGAGGGAGACGAAGATGAGACCGAACGAGACCTCCCCCCGGCCCGAGGCAGGCGTCGACCGACGCGAGTTCCTCCGCCTCGGGAGCGCGCTCGCGGCGGCCGGCGCCCTCGCGAGCGCGGGCTGCCAGCCGCCGCAGGAAGCGACGATCCCGTTCCACGACATGCCCGAGAGCCTCGCCGAGGGGATCGGGCGGGCCCGCTTCTTCCACACCGTCGTCGACGGCACGCCCGTCCTCGTGAGGACACGCGAGGGGCGCCCGATCCTCGTCGCCCCGAGCCCGACCGACGCGAGCGGCCGGGGCCTGACGCTCCGCCACCAGGCGGCGCTGATGGACCTCTACGACCCCGACCGGGCCCGCGGCCCGCTCTCCGTCCGCCGGGGCCAGGGGCCCACCGTCGCCTCCAGCTGGAAGACGGTCGGCGCCGACGTCGTCTCCCGCCTCGCGAAGGCCGGGAGCGGCGCCGTCCTCCTGACGGGGCCCGTCGCGAGCCCCGCCCTCTCCGAGGCGATCGCCGCCCTCTCCGCCGCGACGGGCCTCCGTCACGTCGCTTGGTCGCCGCTCGGCGGCGACGCCGCGGCGGCCGCGCACCGCGCCGCGTTCGGCGACGAGCGGCTCCCGCGGCCGCTCCTCGGGAAGGCCGACCTGATCCTCGGCCTCGGCGCCGAGATCCTCGACCGTCCCGCCGACGGCCTCGAGCGCGACTTCGCGATGCGCCGCTCCCCCGACGCGCCCGAAGCGAAGATGAGCCGCTTCGTCCAGCTCGAAGGACGCCTCTCGCTCACCGGCGCGAACGCCGACGAGCGGGTGCGCGTCCGCGACTCGCAGCTCGCCTCCGTGGCCGCCGCCCTCGCGCACGAGCTCGTCGTCACCCGGAAGGTGGGGCCGCTCGCGGGCAGCCCCGAAGTCGCCGCGGCCCTCGCGCCGTTTGCGCCCGAGGCCGTCGCGAAGAGGGCGGGCCTCGACCCGGCGCTCCTCTCCCGCCTCGCCGGCGAGCTCCTCGCCGCGCGCGGGAAGGCGATCGTCCTCGCGGGCGGCGCGGCGAGCGGCTCGGCCTCGGGCGAGGCGCTCGAGCTGGCCGCCCTCCTCCTGAACCTGACGCTCGACGCCTACTCCGCCGGCCTCTTCGACGAGGCGGCGGCCGAGCGGCCCGCCACGGGCGGCGCCGCCGCCCTCGCGGCCCTCTCCGACGAGATGCGCGCCGGGAAAGTCTCGCTCCTCCTCGTCGCGGGCGCGAACCCCGTCTACGACGCGCCCCCGGCCGTCCGCTTCGCCGAGGCGATCGCGAAGGTCCCGTTCGTCGTCTCGCTGAACGACCGCCTCGACGAGACGAGCCTCCTCGCCGACCTCTTCGCCCCGGCGAGCCACCCGTTCGAGTGCTGGAGTGACGCAACGCTCCCGAAGGGGCTCCTCGCGATCCAGCAGCCGGTGATCCAGCCGCTCTACGACACGCGCGGCCTCCTCGACCTCCTCGTCGAGTGGGGCGCCGCCGCCGGGGCGGGCGGAGAGTTCGCCGCCGCCGTCGCCGCCGCCACGGCCGCGCTCGCGAAGGCCCCGCTCCCCGCCTCCGCGGCCCCCGCGCCGAGCCCCAGCTTCGCGTGGCACTTCCTCCGCGCCGCCTGGGCGCCCCGCCTCGGCGCGGCCCCCGGCTCGCCCGAGCTCGAGAAGGCCTGGAACGAGCTCCTCCGCGCCGGCGCCTTCCAGGGGCCCGCCCCCGCGGCGCCTCCCGCGCGGACGCTCGCCCCGGCGGCCCTCGCGCTCCTCTCCGCGCTCCCCGAGGCCCCCGCCGGCCTCGAGCTCCAGCTCTACCCCCACCTCGCGCTGCACGACGGGCGCGCCGGGAACAACGCCTGGCTCCAGGAGTTCCCCGACCCGATCACGCGCATCTCCTGGGGCGGGGCGCTCTCGATCGCCCCCCGGCGCTTCGACGAGATGGGCCTCGCGAACGGCGACCTCGTCGAGGTCGACGCGGGGCACGCGAAGCTCGTCGCGCCGGCCTACCGCCACGCCGGGATGCACGCCGACGAGGTCGCGCTCCCGCTCGGCCTCGGCCGCGCCGCCTGCGGCCCGATCGGCGCCGGCGTCGGGCCGAACGCCTTCGCGGTCGGCCTCCTTTCCGGCGGCCGCCTCCTCTCCGCCGGCCTCCCCGTCACGATCCGCAAGGCCGGCGGACGCGAGGAGCTCGCGTTCGCGCAGGGCTCCGACGTCATCGACCGCGACCGCCGCCCCCTCGTCCCGGTCACGACGCTCTCCGCCTACGAGAAGGACCCGAAGTCGGGGACCGAGCAGCAGAACGGAGGCCCCTCGGCCTGGCCCGAGCACGACTACCCGAACGCCCGCTGGGCGATGGCGATCGACCTCAGCAAGTGCAACGGCTGCGGCAAGTGCGTCCTCGGCTGCCAGGCCGAGAACAACATCCCGGTCGTCGGCCGCCGGGGGATCGTCGACGGCCGCGAGATGTCGTGGATGCGGATCGACCGCTACTACGACGCCCCGAAGAAGGAAGGCCGCTGGGACGCCGAGGTCTGGGACGGCCCGCTGCCGGTCGTCGAGGAGCCGAAGGTCCTCTTCGAGCCGATGCTCTGCCAGCACTGCGAGAACGCACCGTGCGAGACCGTCTGCCCGTTCGTCGCCACGATGCACAGCGAGGACGGCCTGAACCAGCAGATCTACAACCGCTGCGTCGGCACCCGCTACTGCGCGAACAACTGCCCGTTCAAGGTGCGGCGCTTCAACTTCTTCGAGTACGGCAAGGCGCAGGAGAGCGCCCTCTTCCGGGCGCTCGAGCCCCGCATCAAGCGGAACGCGGAGCTGAACACCCGCTCCCCGATGCCGATGAAGAACAACCCCGAGGTGACCGTGCGGAGCCGCGGCGTCATGGAGAAGTGCTCCTTCTGCGTCCAGCGGATCCGCGAGGCGCGGGCCGCGGCGACGCGCGACGGTAAGGAGAAGACGCACTTCCCCGACGGCGCCGTCGTGCCGGCCTGCATGGAAGCCTGCCCGACCGGCGCGATCACGTTCGGCGACGTGAATGCTCCCGGCTCGAAGGTCGCCGCGCTCTCCGCCCACCCGCGGGCGATGCGCCTCCTCGACGCGTTGGGCGTCAAGCCCTCCATCTCCTACCTGACGAAGGTGCGCAATGACAAGGCCTGAGGCGAGCCCCTACGCCACGGTCATGGACGACAGCCAGCTCACGGGCCGGCCGATCGTCCTCGCGGGAGCCGGCCCCTACGGCGGCGACCTCGAGGTCCCTGAGCCGCTCGTGACCGGCGCCAAGAAGTGGAGCGACGTCGACCAGGACATCTGCATGCACGCCGAGCGCTTCCCCACGAAGAGGTGGTGGGCCGCGTTCGCCGTGGCGCTGACGCTCCTCGGCGTCCTCGTCGTCTCGCTCGTCACCCTCCTCTACGCGGGCATGGGCATCGTGGGCGTGAACCACCCGGTCGGGTGGGGGACGTTCATCGTCAACTTCGTCTTCTGGATCGGCATCGGCCACGCCGGGACGCTCATCTCGGCGGTCCTCTACCTCTTCCGGCAGCAGTGGCGGACGGGGATCAACCGGGCCGCCGAGGCGATGACGCTCTTCGCCGTCGCCTGCGCCGGCATCTTCCCGATCATCCACCTCGGCCGCGCCTGGTTCGCCTACTGGCTCGTCCCCTACCCGAACGCGCGCGGCCCGCTCTGGATCAACTTCAACTCCCCGCTCGCCTGGGACATCTTCGCCATCTCCACCTACGGCCTCGTCTCGGCCGTCTTCTGGTACGTCGGGCTCCTGCCCGACCTGGCCACCGTTCGGGACCGGGCGACCCACCCGTGGCGGAAGAGGATCTACAACGCCCTCAGCCTCGGCTGGAACGGCTCGCACCGGATGTGGCGGCACTACGAGTCGGCCTACATGATCCTCGCCGCGCTCGCGACGCCGCTCGTCTTCTCGGTCCACACGATCGTGTCGTTCGACTTCGCGACGGCGGTCCTGCCGGGGTGGCACACGACGATCTTCCCGCCCTACTTCGTCATCGGGGCCATCTTCTCCGGCTTCGCGATGGTCATCACGCTCATGACCTTCATGCGCGGCTACTTCGGCATGAAGAGCTACATCACGCTGAACCACATGGAGTCGATGGCGAAGATCCTGATGCTGACGGGCATGCTCGTCGGCTTCGCCTACTCCACCGAGTTCTTCATGGCCTGGTACTCGGGGAGCGAGTGGGAAGGGTTCGTCTTCAAGAACCGCGCGTTCGGCCCCTACGGCTGGGCCTACTTCATCATGTTCACCTGCAACGCGATCGTGCCGCAGCTCTTCTGGTGGAAGAAGATGCGGCGGAACACCTGGGCGCTCTTCGTCGTCTCGATCCTCGTGAACGTCGGGATGTGGTTCGAGCGGTACGTCATCGTCGTCACCTCTCTCCACCGCGACTTCCTTCCCTCTTCCTGGGGCATGTACTCCCTGACGCGCTGGGACTACGCGATCCTGCTCGGCTCCTTCGGCCTCTTCTTCACCCTCTTCCTCCTCTTCGTGAGGTTCCTGCCGGTCGTCGCGATCTCGGAGGTGAAGGGCGTGATGGACCCGAAGGTCGCCCGGAGCGCCCCCACCGACGCCGACCTCGCCGCCGCACGGGCGGCCCAGGAGGCCTGAGCCATGTTCACGCCCGTCTCGAAGAAAGGCGTGCTCGGACACTTCTGCGAGCCCGACGAGGCCCTCGCGGCCGCCGCGAAGGTCCGCGACGCCGGCTTCAAGCATTTCGACTTCCTGACCCCCTTCCCGATCCACGGGATGGAGGAGGCGATGGGGAAGAAGCGCTCCTGGATACCCTGGGTCACCGGGGTCCTCGCGCTCTGCGGAATCCTCTTCGCGCAGGGGCTCCAGAACTGGGTGATGATCTTCGACTGGCCGATGAACTTCGGCGGCAAGCCGTTCTGGTCGTGGCCGTCGTTCGTCCCGATCACGTTCGAGGCGATGGTCTTCTGGGCCGCGCTCGGGAGCGCGCTCGTGGCGATCGTCGCCGGCAAGCGGGACACCGTCCCGCAGCCGCCGCCGATGGAGATCGAGACGGGGGCCACCGTCGACCGCTTCGTCCTCTGGATCAGCGCGACCGACCCGAAGTGGAGCGCCGAGGAGACGCCCGCCTTCGTCCGCGGCCTCGGCGCGAACGGCGTGAGGCTCGTCGACCTCGAGGGAGGCTCCGATGCGTAGCACCGCCCGCCTCCTCGCCCTCGCCGCCCTCGCGTCCGCCGCCTCGATCCTCGTGAGCTGCGACGTCGGCCTCCCGGCCGGACGGACGCCGCACCGCGAGGGAAACCGCCTCGACATGGGCGACCAGAAGAAGCTCAAGCCGCAGCGGAAGGACCTCTTCCTCGCGCGAGCGACCGGCCTCATGGAGCCGCAGCCGGGCGCCGTGGCCGAAGGCGAGGCGCCCTACCCGTACGCCCAGAACGAGGCCGACCGCGCCGGCGCCGAGCTCGTCAACCCGCTCGAGCCGACGCCCGCCGTCCTGGCCCGGGGGAAGTTCGTCTACGAGAACTTCTGCATCGCCTGCCACGGGGCGAAGGGCGCCGGAGACGGCAAGGTCACCGCGCTCTTCCCGAAGCCTCCGAGCCTGATGACGCAGAAGGTGCGCGACTGGCCCGACGGTCAGCTCGTCCACCGCCCGATGCGCGGTCAGAACTCCATGCCGAGCTACGCGCGGCAGATCGACCCGCGAGAAGCCTGGGCCGTCGTCCTCTGGATCCGAGAGATGCAGAAGAGCGAGCCCGTCGCTCCGCCGCCGGCGGCGCCGGCCGCGACGACGGCCTCCGCCCCCCCCGCACCGCAGGCCGCTCCTCCCGCCGGAGGGAAGTCATGAGCCACCACGAAGCGCACCCGCTCCCCGAGCCCCCCGGCCGCATCGCGCTCCCCGGAGCCGTTCCGGGCCTCGCGATCGCCCTCGTCCTCGTCGGAGGCGCCGCCCTCGGGTGGGCGTTCACGACGGACGCCCAGCTCGCCTGGAGCAGCTACCTCATCGGCGCCTTCTTCGCGCTCGGCCTCGGCGTCTTCGGGGCCGCCTGGCTCGCGATCCTCTACCTCGCCCGGGGCAACTGGTCGGTCACGATGCGCCGGATCCCCGAGGCGATGACCGCCTGGCTCCTCCCGGGCGGCGTCCTCGCGCTCGCCGCCGGCCTCGGCGCGCACTCGCTCTACCACTGGTCGCACGCCGACGTCGTCGCGAGCGACCCGCTCCTCCTCCACAAGTCCCCGTTCCTGAACATGCCGATGTTCTGGGCGCTCACGGGAGCAAGCCTCCTCCTCTGGGTCGTCCTCGGCGCGGCGCTCGTCGGCGTCTCGCGCCGGCAGGACCGCGAAGGGGGGATCGGCCCGTCGCGCACCGCGCGGACCCTCTCGGCCGTCTTCCTCGTCGTCTTCGCGCTGACGCTCTCGATCGTCAGCTTCTATTTCCTCCTCTCGCTCGACGCTCACTGGTTCTCGACGATGTGGGCCGTCCTCGTCTTCACCGACATCGTCCAGACAGGGACCGCCTTCGTCGCGATCGTCGCCTCCTGGCTGATCCTGACGGGCCGCCTGAAGGGCTTCCTGAACGAGAACCACCTCCACAGCCTCGGGAAGATGGTCTTCGCCTCGACCGGCTTCTGGGCCTACATCTACTTCTGCCAGCACATGCTCATCTGGTACGCGAACCTCCCCGAGGAGATGGTCTACTTCCTCAAGCGCTCCGAGAACGGCTGGCTCCCGTACCTCCTCATCCTGCCGATCCTGAAGTTCGTCGTGCCGTTCCTCCTCATGCTCCCGCGCGACGCGAAGCGGAACCCTCGCAAGCTCATCCCGGCGGCGGCGATCGTCGTCTTCGCGCAGTTCTGGGAGCTCTACGTCATGGTCGGCCCCGCGATGGGGCACGGCGAGCACTCCGCGCACGCCCACCTCCCCGTCGTCGAGCTCGCCGCCACGCTCGGCTTCCTCGGCCTCTTCGTCCTCGTCTTCGGCTGGGCGCTCGCGCGCCACGAGGCCGTGCCGCTGAAAGACCCGGCCCTCGCCGAGTGTCTCGACTACCATTCGTGAGCCTCCGATGAAGCTCCGCGACACGCTCCTCGGCCTCCTCGTCCTCGGCGCCGTCCTCGGCGGGGTCCTCTGGGCGCGCTCGCGGAGCGGCGCGGCGAACACCCCGGCCGACGGCTCCCCTGCCGCTCTCGTGGCCCCGCGCATCGACCCGGCCACCCTCCCGGACGCCACCCTGGCCGACGCCTCCGTCGACCTGGGCGACGTCCGGGTCGTCCTCTCCGCCGACCGCCCCGTCGTCGCGTTCGCGAAGTCCCGCTTCCGCGTCCGCGCCGAGAAGGACGGCGCCGCGGTGCCGATCGGCGACGGCCACCTCTCCTTCGAGATGGCGATGCCGATGGGCGACCACCGCTACGCCCTCGTCGGCGGCGAGGACGGCTGGCACGTGGCCGAGGTCCTCCTCCCGATGTGCAAGAGCGGGAAGAGGACCTGGTTCGCGACGCTCGAAGGGAACGTGGCCGGGCAGCCCCGGACGGCCCGCTTCCGGATCGACCTGACACCCGCGGCGGAGGCGGCCGCGCCTCCTCCGGCCCCCGCCCCTTGATCGAGACGGTCAGCCTCCTCGGCTTCCTCTCTCTCGGCCTCCTCGGGGGCTTCGGGCACTGCGTCGGGATGTGCTCGCCCTTCGTCCTCTTCGTCTCGCGGCGCTACGTCGCGCCCGAGGCCGGGCGCGCCGCCGCCTTGCGCGCGCAGCTCTGGTACACGGCGGGGCGCGTCCTCACCTACGCGCTCCTGGGCGCCCTCGCCGGGGCGCTCGGCGGCGTCGTCCAGCTCGCCGGCGCGCTCCTCGGCCTCCAGCGCGCCGCCTCCGTCGTCGCGGGCGCCGTCCTCGCCCTCTGGGCGCTCGTCGCCCTCTCCGACCTCGTCCCCGGCCTCGAGACCGGAGGGAGCCTCTTCGCGAAAGTCGCGGCGCGGCTGAAGGGGCGCGTCCCCGGCCATCCCTTCGCGATCGGCCTCTTCCTCGGCCTCCTCCCCTGCGGCCTCCTCTACTCGGCCGTCATCGCGGCCGTGGCGCGAGGCGGACCGCTCGAGGGGGCCCTCGCCCTCACCCTCTTCGGCCTCGGCACCGCCCCCGCCCTCCTCGGCGTCTCCCTCGCCGACGAGCTCCTCGCCCGCCACAGAGCCTTCGTGAACCGCCTCTCGCAGCTCTTCCTGCTGGCGATGGGGGCGTGGTTCCTGTGGACGGGGCTGCGGGGCTGAGGTACGCCGCCTGCATCACTGATCTCAGGTCACTCCCCGGGAACGCGGGGGCACCAATGCTCGGGCGATCTCGCGCCGGCTGCGCTCCTGCTCGTCGTCGGCGTAGTTCATACTTGGCTTCGCAGTAGGGGGTTTCGTAGTGCTGAGACACCTCAAGCTTGAGCGCTTCAAGAACTTCCGAGACGCTGACCTGGCTCTTGGGCCGCTCACGCTCCTCGTCGGTACGAACGCGTCGGGCAAGAGCAACCTGAGGGACGCATTCCGCTTCATTCACGGGATTTCACGGGGGTACACGCTCGCAGAGATCATCGGCGAGAAGTGGGGGGAAGGTGGCGTTCTTCAGTGGCGAGGGATTCGGGGTGGCACGAGAGAAGCCACTTACATGCAGGCTCCGACGTTCTCTCTCGAGATCGAATTCGACGGTAGCGAGAACGACCAGCCCCGAAGGCTGAACTACCGCATCGAAGTGACCATCGGCCCTAACGGGACTCCCCCCCGGGTTTCTGCGGAGCGCCTCGCAATCGACGGGAAGCGCTCTGTCTACGACTCCCACCCTGACACGAGCGCTCCAGCTCAGCCTGACCCCCAGCATCTCTTCGTGCGCCTCAGGAAGGAGGCGAAGAAGGGGTGGGTGGGTCCTGCCGTCAGCTTCATCAGCGAACGGCCGGTTCTCTCCCAGATCGTCGAACGCGCCGACGTGAAGCACGCGAAGGTGAAGGAGCTCGCCAGGCAGGCGATGTCCGCGCTCGGCTCGATGCGGTTTCTCGACCTCTCCCCCGAGGCGATGCGATTGCCCTCTCTCCCAGGCCAGACAGTGCTCGGAGACCGCGGTGAGAACCTCTCGTCCGTGCTCCACGCGATCTGCGAAAAGCCCGAGCTGAAGACCGCGTTGGTGGAGTGGGTCAGGGAGCTAACCCCGCTGGACGCCTCGGATTTTGATTTTCCGTCAGATCAGACGGGGCGCGTTCTCTTGACACTCGTTGAAGGGAACGGCCAGCAAACGTCCGCTTATAGCGCCTCTGACGGCACTTTGAGATTCCTCGCAATGATCGCCGCGCTCCTTGGGACTCAGCCCGCTCGCTTCTACTTCTTCGAAGAGCTGGAGAACGGCATTCACCCGACCCGGCTGAACCTCCTCCTCGCGCTCATCGAGCAGAAGGTCGCCGTCGGGAAGATCCAGATGGTGGCGACATCTCACTCGCCTCAGCTCCTTGGCTACCTAGGAGCCGAAGCAAGAGAGAGCGCATCACTCATCTACCGACTCGCCGACGAAGCAGAAGGCAGGATTCGACGCATCATGGACATCCCAGAGGCTTCGCGCGTCTTGCTCGGTCACGAGATCTCTCGCCTCCACGCCTCCGGCTGGCTCGAGGACGCCGTCGCATTCGCCGAGGAGAAGGAAGCCGTACGTTGAACGTGCTCGTCATTCCCGAGGACAGTCGGTTCGATCAGCACGTCCTCAAGCCGATCATCGAAGCCATGCTCGCCGCGTTGGATCGTCCGAGGGCGAAGGTGCGGGTCTGCCAGGACCCCGTCCTTGGCGGCGTGGATCAAGCGACGAACTGGAATAGGGTGTCCGAGATCCTCGACTTGTACGAAGGGATGGTCGACCTCTTCCTGCTGATCGTCGACCGCGACGGCAAGCCCGGGCGGCGGTCTGCACTTGATGGGATCGAAGCGAAGGCGCGGGCAACTCTCAGGGTGGGCTCCCACCTTCTGGCCGAAAACGCAT
>JAKPXO010000131.1 GCA_029567505.1 Acidobacteriota bacterium | reverse complement strand
TCAGCGCGCGAGCCGGATCCCCTTCGCGAGCGGCCCGAGCTCCACGTCCTGCGGCAGGTGCGCTCCCTCCACCCAGACGATCCGCTGGCGGGCTGCTTCCGCGGTGAGGTCCCGGACGGCGGCATCGAGATCGGCCGCGCTCGCGATCGTCCGCGGTGCGGGCCACCGCGACGCCTCGGGGGACGGGGTCTCGCTGATCGACCAGACGTGCAGCGGAACGCCGATCCGCCCGAGGAAGCGTGCGGTCTCCTCCGCCGTCACGAGGCTGTCGTCCTTCGCGGAGGGTCCGAGGACGAGGACGACCGCGCGGCGGCGGTTCCCCTCCGCGGCCGTCAGGGCCGCCACCGCGACGGCGTCCGCCAGCCGCTCCGACGTCCCGCTCCAGTTCGGCCAGTCGCCGTGCCGCGCGGTCAGCCAGGCGAGGTCGAGCCGCGCCTCGTCCGAGGACGAGCTCGCGAGGAAGTTGTTCGCCACCATGGCGGACTGCGTCCAGATGGTGGCGACGGGCCAGAGGAACCGGAGCCGGACGTCCAGGGCGACAGGCGCCGGAGCTTCCGACGGCACCGCCGGTGCCGTCGCCGGGAGTTCGGAGCGACTTCGCCGCGAGCGCCGGCTGCGGCGTCCGAAGCGCTTCAAGGCCTCCGGCACGCTCCGCTCCCCCACGACGACGACGTCGACGGGGCCGTCCTCGACCGCCGCGATCTCGAGCGGAAGTCCTCCGGCTTCGAGCCACCCGGCGAGGCCCTCCGGCGCGGGCAGGGCGGCGCCCTCTTCGATCGACAGCGGGATCGCGGAGAGCTCCGAGCGCGCTTCGACCCGTGAGGGTCCGCCGACGATCATCTCCGCCGAAGCGACGACGCCCCGCCCGAAGTCGATGTCCGCGCGAAGGAGGTGGACGTGCGCCGGGTCGTGCTCGGGAAGCTCGATCCGCTGCGGATCCGGTGCCGGCAGCACCGCGCCGTCGAACGTGACCGTAACGGAACGGGGGACCTCCCCCGCGAGGGCGCGCCAGACGAGCCTCGCCGTCCGCGGCGAGGAGTCCCCGCCGCCGTCGACGAGAAGGCTCAGGTCGGCGGTCGCCCGCGGCCGGTTCACCCACTGCCGGGCGGAGGAGAGCACCCGTCCGCGCTCGTCGTAGGCCACGGCGACGAGCTCATGCGGCGCCGGCTCGCAGCCCAGGTCCACGGGCCTCGAGAACGGCTCGCGCAGCTCCGCGACGACCTGGCCGTCGAGGAAGAGCTCGACCCGGTCGACCTCGGCGGTCGCCATGAGCTGGACGTTGACGATCCCGACGACGAACCCGACAAAAAGCGAAACGAACGAGATCATGCTTCCTTCCCGCCGTCCTCCGAAGGGTACCTCTACGTACGGCACGCATCCTGCGTGCCGTACGTGCTGATGAACGGGTTTCGCGCGAGCCTCACGCCCCTCCTCTTTTCCGCCGCAGTCCTGAACGTCGCGCTCCCCGCGGCGCAGGCTGCGCCGCCGACGCCTCCCCGGGCGACCGCTTCCGTCGAGCTGAGCCTCACGAACCTCGACGTCGTCGTGACCGACGCGAAGGGGAACCCGGTCCACGGGCTCGTGGCCGCCGACTTCGAGGTCCTCCACGACGGCCGGCCTGTCGAGGTGACGAACTTCAGCGAGTTCCGGCTGGAAGGGGGGACGGCTCTCGAGGCCGCGTCCCCGACGGCCACCGAGCCGTCCGCCGCGCCGGCGAAGCCCCCCCGCCGGCGGGTCGTCCTCTTCTTCGACCGCCTCTATCTCCCCGAGCCCGGCATACGAAAGAACCTCTTCGACTCCGTCCGTTCCCTCGTCGCGGAGACGCTCGACGACGGGGACGACGTCATGATCGTCACCTGGGAGAGGTCGATCCGCACGGTCCTGCCGTTCACGGACGATCCCGGCGCGTTGCGCCGGGCCCTCGGGCGGATCGAGGAGCGCTGCGCGCGACCGGGCCGGGAGGAGACCGACTACATCAACCTCGACCAGGAGCAGGCCTGGTTCGAATCCCTGAAGGAAGACCCGCGATTCGAGGGCATCCCCGGCGACAGCGAGCTGACGGCAGAGCTGACCGCCCGGCAGTCGTATTTCGAGATGCAGGCGAAGACCGCTGCACTCCAGGGCCTCGCCGCGACCCTCGGAGGCGCGGACGGGCGGAAGGTCCTCGTCCTCGTCAGCCACCGGTACTCCCGGTACCCGGGGCTCGAGTTCCTGATCCGGAGCGCCACGGACATCGAGCAGATCCTCGCGAGCAAGCGCAAGCTGCAGGACGCGCGGAAGCTCCTGGACGCCGTTTCGAACGCGGCGAACGCCAACGGCGTCACCCTCTACGGGCTCTTCCCCGATGCGTTCGAGGGACTGGACGTAGTCTCGGCCGGCCGGAGCGGCGGGCCGCCGCAGGGAATCGTCAAGGACACCCTGCTCCAGAACGAGATCGAGGCGCTGGACATCGTCGCTTCGGCGACCGGGGGCGTCGTCCTCGCCGGCGGGGGCAACGTCGGCCGGCTCGTGGAGCGTGTCTCGCGCGACCTGCAGTCGTGGTACTCCCTCGGCTACCCCACGAGGCCCGGCACCGGGCGGGCCGCGTCGGTCTCCGTCCGCGTGAAGGGGCGCGACCTGACCGTCCGGACCCGCCGCGCGATCGTCGAGAAGAGCGTCGAGGAGCAGATGTCCGACCGGGTCCTCGCCCACCTCTTCCAGCCCGACGAGCGCTCCCGCATCCCGATCTCGGCGAGCCTCGTCGGCTCGAGGCCCGAGAAGGGAAAGAACGTCCTCCGGGTCGAGGTGCAAATCCCGATCGGATCGCTCGCGCTTCTGCCGACTGCGAAAGGCGTCGGGGGCGCGTTCTCCGTCTTCGTCGCCGCAGTGGCGCCCGAGGGGGATTTCTCCACCGTGAACCGCCTGAACCAGCCCTTCGAGATCCCGGAGACGGAACTCGAAAAGGCGAAGGCCGGGCACTACACCTACGAGCTCGACGTCGTGACGAAGAGCCCCGAGGCCAGAATCGCGATCGGCATCTGGGACGAGAAGACGAACGAGGCCGGCTTCGCGCTCGTCACTCCCTCGCGCACGTGAGCGAGACTAGACTCGTGCGCGCGAGGCGTTCCATGCCCATCAGGCCCGGCCGGCGAGCTCTCCTTCCGTGTCTTCTCCTCTCCGCGTTCGCGGCGCACGGGGCGCCGGCGGCGGCGCAGGCCGCTGCCCCACAGGCCCCTCCCCGCACGACCGCCTCCGTCGAGCTGAGCCTCACGAATCTCGATGTGGTCGTGACCGACGCGAAGGGAGACCCGGTCCGCGGCCTCGTGGCCGCCGATTTCGAGGTCCTCCACGACGGTCGCCCGGTCGAGCTGACGAACTTCAGCGAGATCCGCCTGGAGGGCGCAGCCGCCGTGGTGCCCGCGATCACCGCCGCACCGGCGGGCACGACCGCGGCCGCCGCCCCGCCGGCCGCAACGCCCGGGGCGCGCCCCCGCCGCCGCGTCGTTCTCTTCTTCGACCGGCTCTACCTCCCGGAGCCGGGAGTCCGGAAGGCGCTGTTCGACGCCCTCCGGTCCCTCGTCGCCGACACCCTGGACGACGGGGACGACGTCATGATCGTCACCTGGGAGCGCTCGGTCCGGACGGTCCTGCCGTTCACCGACGACCTGGACGCCCTGGAGCCGACCCTGGAGCGGATCGAGCGCCGCTGCGCCCGGCCGGGCCCGGAGGCGGGCGAGTCGGCGCTCCTCGAGTGGGAGACGTCCTGGTTCAAGTCTCAGTCGGCCGACCCGCGGGTCGGGACCGCCGCCGGAGACGGAAGCGAGACGACCATGGAGATCCTCGCGCGGCAGGCGTACTTCGAGATGAAGGGGAAGACGGCCGCACTGAAGGGCCTCGCGGCGACTCTCGGCGGCGTTGATGGCCGGAAGGCGCTCGTGCTCGTCACGAACCGCTTCTCCCGCTTCCCCGGACTCGAGTTCCTCATCGGCTCCCGCCCCGACGCCGGCGCGCTCGAGGACGCGAAGCGGCGGGCGCAGGACGCCCGAAAGCTCCTGGAGGAGGTCACCCAGGCCGCGAACGCGAACGGCGTCACGCTCTACGGCCTCTTTCCCGACGCCTTCGAGGGGAAGGGACTCCCCTCCGCGGCCGATTCCCCGACGTCCTCTCCGGCGTGGGAGCACCCGAACTTCGACTTCAGCGACATCGGCGGCGGCCGGGGCGCCCCCGCCGCGCCGGGGCGAGCGCTTCCCCCGGCGAGCGGCCCCGCCCTGGGCGTCCGCCGGGACGCCCTCCTTCAGAACGAGGTCGAGGCGCTCGACGTCGTCGCCTCGGCGACGGGCGGCGTCGCCCTCGCCGGCGCCGGATGCGTCGGCCGCCTCGTGGAGCGGGTCTCGCGCGACCTGCAGTCGTGGTACTCCCTCGGCTTTCCGTCGAGGCCCGGGACGGGTCGCACGGCCTCGATCTCCGTCCGCGTGAAGGGCCGCGACCTGACGGTCCGCGCCCGCCGCGCCATCGTCGAGAAGAGCGTCGAGGAGCAGATGTCGGACCGGGTCCTCGCCCACCTCTTCCAGCCCGACGAGCGCTCCCGCATCCCGATCTCGGCGAGCCTCGTCGGCACGACCCCGGGCAAGGACAAGCACGTCCTCCGGCTCGAGGTGAGGATCCCGATCGAGTCCCTCGCGCTCCTGCCGACCGCGAAGGGCGTCCAGGGCGTCTTCTCGGTCTTCGTGGCGTCGGTCGCCCCCGAAGGGGACTTCTCGACGGTGACGCGCCTGAACCAGCCGTTCGAGATCCCGGCCAAGGACCTCGAGAAGGCCCAGGCCGGGCACTACACCTACGAGCTCGACGTCGTGACGACGGGCCCCGGCGCCCGGGTCGCCATCGGCATCTGGGACGAGAAGTCGAACGAGGCCGGCTTCGCCATCGTCACGCCGCCGCGCACCTGAGCCGCGGGGCGATACCATCTCCCGGATGAACGCCGAGCTGATCGCCCGAGCCCGTTCCTGGCGCGACGCCGACCCCGACCCCGCGACCGTCCTCGAGGTCGACCATCTCCTCGAGGCCGGCGACGAGGCCGCCCTCGAAGACCGCTTCCGTTCCGAGCTCGAGTTCGGCACGGCCGGCCTGCGCGGCCTCCTCGGCGCCGGGCCGAACCGGATGAACCGCGCGGTCGTGAGGCGCGCCACGGCCGGCGTCGCCCGGCACCTCCTCGCGACCGTCCCCGACGCGGCCCGGCGCGGGGTCGTCCTCGCGCGCGACGCCCGCCGCGGGAGCGAGGAGTTCGCCCTCGAGGCGGCCGGCGTCCTCGCCGGTCACGGCGTCCGGGTCTTCTTCTTCGTCGACCGCGCCCCGACGCCGCTCGGCGCCTTCGCCGTGAAGGAGCTCGGCGCCGCGGCCGGGGTCGTCGTCACGGCCAGCCACAACCCGCCCGAGTACAACGGCTACAAGGTCTACTGGGAGAACGGAGCGCAGATCATCCCGCCCGTCGACGCCGGGATCGCCGGAGAGATCGCGAAAGCCGGGCCGGCGGGCGCGCTCCCCTTCGTCCCGCGCGCGGAGGCCGAGGCGCGGGGACTCTTCGTCCCCCTCGGCGAGGAGATGGCGGAGCGATACCACGCGGAAATCGCCCGCCTCGCCCTCCATCCCGGCGAGGGGCGCGACCTGCGGATCGTCTACACGGCGATGCACGGCGTCGGCGCCCGCTTCACGCTCGCCGCGCTCGCGAAGGCCGGCTTCGCGAGCGTCGCCCCCGTCGCGGAGCAGAACGAGCCCGACGGCGCCTTCCCCACCGTCGCGTTCCCGAACCCCGAGGAGAAGGGGGCGCTCGACCTCGCCCTCGCGCTCTGCGAGGAGACGCGCGCCGATCTCCTCCTCGCGAACGACCCCGACGCCGACCGGCTCGCCGCCGGGGCTCGCGACCGTCAGGGACGGATGCGCGTCTTCTCCGGGAACGAGATCGGCGTCCTCCTCGGCGCCTACTGCCTCAAGGAGCCCCGTCCGAAGCCGGAGAAGCCCCTCGTCGTGACGACGATCGTCTCCTCGAGCCAGCTCGGAAAGGTCGCGCGCGACCTCGGCGCCGCGTACGCCGAGACGCTCACCGGCTTCAAGTGGATCGAGAACCGAGCCCTGGAGCTGGAGCGGACCGAGGAGAGGACGACCGTCTTCGGCTACGAGGAGGCGCTCGGCTACTCGGTCGGCGACGTCGTCCGCGACAAGGACGGCATCTCCGCGGCCCTCGTCTTCGCCGACCTCGCCGGCTGGTGCCGGGCCCGGTCGATCACGGTGTGGGACTTCCTGGAGGAGATCCAGCGCGAGCACGGGCTCTTCCTCTCCGCGCAGAAGAGCGTGACGATCCCGGGGGCCGAAGGGGCCGCGACGATCGCCGCGATCATGGACGGCTTCCGCGCCCGGCCGCCGGCCGCCATCGGCGGTCTCGCCGTCGCCGAGACGCGCGACTACCTCGCCGGCGTCCCCGGGCTCCCGAAGTCGAACGTCGTCGCCTACCTCCTCGCCGGGGGCTCGCGCGTCACGCTCCGCCCCTCGGGGACGGAGCCGAAGATCAAGTACTACTTCGAGCTCGTGGAGTCGCCGCGCGCCGGCGAGCCGATTCCGTCCGCGAAGAGCCGCGGCGAGAAGCGCCTCGCCGAGCTCCTCGACGACTTCGTCCGGCTCGCCGTCGAGCGGGGCCAGCCCGCGTAGCCGCTACGCGACGCCGAACTCGGCGTTCGCCGTGCCGCAGCCCCACTTCGTCTGGAGGATCGCGCCCGCCTGGACGGCCGGCAGGGAATAGGCCTCGCCCGCCCACGGATCGCAGACGACGCACCCGTCGCCCCACTTCGTCGGGTCGGCGCCGCTCCCGGGCTTCCGCCCGACGACGACGAACGCGTGCTTGCCGTTCGTCAGGTGCATCCACGCGAGTGGCCTCACGCCACGGTCGAGGAGCCAGACGAAGGCCGTGATGCTCTGTTCGTTGCAGTTGCCCGCCTTCGTCCTTAGCGTGATCTCGGAGATCTGGCGGAAGCGCGAGACATAGTCGGACGGCGCGTTCCCGGAGACCTCGTTGCCGATCTGCATCGCACGATTCGCCCCGGTCAGGAGGGGCAGGAACGCCGTCATCCCTCCGAGCACCTTGTCGAGGACCCCGGGGTCCGGGCCCTCGATCTTCTTCCGGTTCTTCTTCCAGCTCTCGACGTAGTCCGAGGGCCGGTTCGAGGCACCGAAGGGCACCATCGCCTTCACCCAGGCGACGGCCTCCTTCGAGACGGCGAGGTAGCTCCTGGTTTCCGAGGCCATGTCCGCTCCTTTCGGCGACGCTCTCCGCAGAGCGTCCCGAGCTCGTGTCGATCCGCCGACGAGCCACACGCCCGCCCGCGTCCCGCGGGACGCGGTTTCGGGCCGATGCTCGTTCGATCGGAGACGAATACGCGGAATCGGGGGCGCGGGTTCCGTGCGCCCCGTCACCGAGGCGTCGGAGTCACCCTTCCCCGGCCCCTCACCCGAGGTGGTCCGAGAACTCCTCCCACTCGCTCTCGTTCCACCACTCGGCCTCCACGCCGCGACATGTCGTGCCGAACGACGGACAGACGACGCATCCCTCGCCGCGCACGCCCGGGTCGGGCGCGGCCGGCCAGGCGGCGGCGAGGCGCTCTCCCTCCGCCCGCGCCGCGAGCTCCTCGGCCGACGGCGTCCGTCCGTGCAGCTCGAGGACGTTGACCTGCGCGAGCCGGACCCCGCTCTCCGGGATCAGGACCGAGTTCTCCGCGTCGATGTGGCGGCCCAGGTCGGTCGTGTAGGCGCCGACGAGTGCGACGAGCCGCCGCCCCTCCTCCTCCGTCAGCACCGCGCGGTCGAGGAGCGGCTCGAACGCGCCGATCTGCGCCGCCATGTCGTGGTGCTGCTCGACGAACGCCGCCAGCGGTCCGCGAGAGAGGGACAGCTCGGCTCTCTCCGCAAGCGCCGGGAAGAGCGTCTCCTCCTCGCGTGCGTGATGCCACGCCCCGGCCCAGAGCCGGAAGAACCGCCGGAACGCGGCCCCGTCCGAGGCGTCGCCCTCTCCCCGGGCCCGGGCCGCGGCGTAGCTCCGGAGCGAGGCGGCGACGCGGTCGATGAGGACGTGCTCGGCGCGCAGCTCGTCGAGGAAGATCACGTCAACCGAGCTCGGCGCGGAGCGCGTCGACGAGCGCGACGTACTTCTTCATCGCCTCGTCCTTCCCGGTCCCCTTGACCTTCGCCCAGGCGTCGAACTTCGCGCGCCCCTTCAGGTCGAGGAGGCCGGGGCGGCTCCCCGCGACGTCTCCCTCCGTCGCCTGCTTGTAGCACGCGTAGAGCTCGAGGAGCTGGTCGTTCGTCGGCCGCTTCGTCAGCTGCTCGACGCGCCCCTTCGCCTCCGCGAACCGCTCCGCCAACGGCTTCTCCTTCTTCGTCGCCATCGTCCCTCCCGTCGACGGGGTCAGGCGTGAAATCGTGTATTGTCGGCGATTCCCGCCCGTTTCGTCCTGGATCGTGCCGCGAAGATAGCAGAATCGAGCCACCGCTCAGGGGGGTAGGCGCGGGGCCGGGCCGCCCCACGGCGGCCCGGCCCGGCCGGAATCGCTTCAACGAAGGCGGATCGCGAGAGCGCCGGCCGCGGCGAGGAGGCTGGCGAGGAGGACGCCCCCGAACGCCCCGAGGCCGGGCACGGACGCCGGCTCCAGGAGAGCGAACGCGGCGTTCGCAGTCCGCGCCTCCGTCATCGGAACGACGCACGTCGGTGCCGTGCCGCTGCACGGCCCGCCGCTCCATCCGGCGAACATCGAGCCGGCTTGCGGAGCCGCGGTGAGCGTGACGAGAGAGTTCTTCGTGTAGCTCTCCGCGCAGTCGGCGCCGCAGGCGATCCCCGGCAGGTCGCTCGAGACCGACCCCGTCCCGCTTCCCGAACGAGTCACGGTCAGGGCGACCGGCGAGGCCGCCGAGTCGAGGAAGTAGAACGTCACGTTCCGCGCGTCGGCCATCGTCACCGTGCAAGTCGCCGCCCCGGGCACGCACGGATCACCGGACGTGCCCGCCCAGTCCGCGGCGGGCGCAGGGCTCAGCGTCACCTGAGCTCCGGCCGCGAACGAGAAGCTGCACGTCGGTGCGCAGTCGATCCCTGCGGGAACGGAGGTCACGCTCCCCGGCCCGACGATCGTGATGGTCAGCGTCTCGCCTCCCGGCGCCGGCCCGATCTCGAACCGCGCCGACACCGACTGCGTCGCGTTCATCGGGACGGCGCACGCGCCGGTCCCCGAGCAGCCTCCCCCGCTCCAGCCCGCGAAAACCGAACCGTCCTCAGGCAGCGCCGTGAGGGAGACGACGGTCCCGGCCCCGTAGACGTCGGTGCACTCGCTTCCGCAGGCGATCCCGAAGTCGGCCGACGCGACGGCCCCGGCGCCCGGACCGGTCCGGGTGACGGTCAGGGCGAACAGGTCCGTCGTGCCCGTCTCGTGGGCGCCGACGTCGGCCGCGCCGCCGACGACGCGCGGGAATCCCGCCCCGCGCTGATCCCAGGAGAGGCCGAGGGCGTTCGTCCCGGCGTCGATGGCCGGTGAGCCGATCCCGGGCCGCCGTGTCCGCGTCGGACCGCCGTTGTCGACGATCGAAGCGAGAAGCGGATCGACGCCGAAGAGGCTCGAGACGGTGCTGTCGATACCGGCCGCCGCGGCGCTCGCGTGCGCCTGGAAGAGGCTGTAGTCGGCCGTGACGCTCGCGTCCGCGGCCGGGGAAAGGTCGTTCGGCGAGCCGCCCGACGTGTTCCCCGCGAAGACGCTGCTGCTGATCGTGAGGCTGGAGAAGGCCGGGGCGGCCTGGCTCGTGAACAGGATCGCGCCCCCCCCGCCCTGGACCGTCGTGTTCCCCGCGAAGGTGCAGCTGTAGACCTGCAGGCCGGTTCCGGCGCCGAGGCCCACGAAGGCGATCGCGCCACCGCCGTCGTTGTTCGCGCTGTCGACGGTGACGTGGTTGTCGGAGAAGGTGGAGTTGACGATCCGGCGGGTCACGGCGCCCGAGCCGAGGATCCGGATCGCGCCCCCGCCGTCGCTCTCTGCCGAGTTCCCCCAGAACAGGCTGTCCTCGACGAGGAGCGATCCCGACGACTGGACGGCGCCGCCGCCGTTGCCGCCGGTCGTGTTCCCGACGAACTCCGACCTCCGGATCGTCAGCGCGCCGGAGGCCGAGATCGCGCCTCCCTGCGCGTTCGGGTCCCCGCTGGCCCATCCGTTCTCCTCGAAGACACAGCCGTCGACCTCGATGACGGACTCGAGCGGCTCGGGGCCCGTTGCTCCGTAGCCCTCGATCGCGCCGCCGTAGAGGAACCGGAACGAGCGAACCGTCGCCCCCCGGAGGACGAGCCGGTTCTGAACGTCGGCCGAGCGGTTCAGCCGGAAGAGGCCCGTGATCGTGCCGTCTCCCTCGATCGTGAGGAGCTTCGGACCCGGTCCGTCGATCGTGAGGTCGCCGACGACGTCCATCCGGGGCGCGACGAGAGAGATCGTCGCCGGCCAGGCGAGCCCCGAGAACGCGATCGTGTCGGGGCCGGTGCTCGCGTTCGCGTCGGCCACCGCCTGCCGGAGCGACCCGGGGCCGCTGTCGGCCGTCGTGGTCACGAGAAACGTCGCCGCCGGAGCGGACGTGGCTGTCGCGAGCGCTGTGAGCACTCCTGCCAGGAGCAGAGGGCGCATCTGTTCAGGTCCTCCTTCGATTTGCGGGCACACCGCGACCCGCCGACCGTGACTGTTTTACGCAAGGTAGCCGATCCGGCCGGTGCGAGCAAACGGACCACCGGACGGGCGTGAGCCGGTCGCCGCCGCGCGCCGCCGGGCGGCTCTCGCCCACCGCGCGTCGGCGGACGAGCGCGCCCGCGCCGGGACTTATCGCCGCGGCGGTGCGGGCCGTTCCCGCCGGACGAGGACTTTCCGTCCCCGCAGCGTCGTCCGGCGGAGCGCCTCGATCACGGCGTCGGCCGATTCGCCCGGGACCTCCACGAGCGAGAAGCGGTCGGCGATCTCGATCGCCCCGATGGCCCGCGACGGGAGCTTCGCCTCGTTCGTGATGGCGCCGAAGAGGTCGGCAGGACGGATCCCCGCGTCGCGGCCGGCCCCGACGAAGAGGCGCACCGCTCCCGCGAGCCGCGGGCCGCGCCGGGCCGGGAAGGGACCCGGCGCGGGGCCGTCGCCGCGCGGCGCGAAGCGGGGGCGTTCCGGCGGAACGGGGATCGCCGGGATCTCCTCGTCCTCCCCCGGCGACCCCGCGGCCTCGTGCGCGAGCTTGACGCCCGCCGCCGCGACGTCGAGGAGGTCGAACTCGTCGGCGAGCGATTCCACCGCGACGCGGAAGGTGTCGAGCCCGCCCCCCAGGATCGTCTCCCGGAGCGAGGCGCGCGTCAGCTCGAGGCGGCGCGCCTTCAGGTCGGCGACGGTCGGGACCGTCGCCCTCTCGATCTTCTTCTTCGTGAGCCGCTCGACGTTCGCGAGGAGCCACTGCTCGCGCGGCTCGTAGAACGTGATCGCGCTCCCGGCCCGTCCCGCACGCCCCGTCCGGCCGATCCGGTGGACGTAGGCCTCCGCCTCGCTCGGGACGTCGAAGTTGAAGACGTGGGAGACCTGCTCCACGTCGAGCCCGCGGGCCGCCACGTCGGTCGCCACGAGGAGGTCCGCCGCGCCCGAGCGGAAACGCCTCATCACGCGGTCGCGCTGCTCCTGGGAGAAGCCGCCGTGGAGCGCTTCCGCGCGGCGGCCCCGCGCGTTCAGCTTCTCCGAGATCTCGTCCACCTCGGTCCGGGTGCGGCAGAAGACGATCGCGGAAGTCGGGTCCTCGAGGTCGAGGACCCTCGAGAGCGCGGCGAGCTTGTGGGCCCGCGGCACGACGTAGGCCGTCTGCTTCACCCGGCCCTGCCCTTCCGGGGCCGCTCCCATCGCGCGGGATGCTCCGAGCTTCAGCTCCGTCGGCGAGGAGAGCCGGCGCGCGGCGAGCACGGCGATCCGCGGCGGGAACGTGGCCGAGAAGAGAGCCATCGGACGCCCGTCGGGCGTCGCGTCGAGGATCGCCTCGAGGTCCTCCGCGAAGCCCATGTCGAGCATCTCGTCCGCCTCGTCGAGGACGACGAGCTTCACGTCGGCGAGCGCGAGAGTCCCGCGCCGGACGTGGTCGAGCGCTCGGCCCGGCGTCGCCACGACGACGTCCACTCCGCGCTCGAGCGCCCGGAGCTGCAGGCCCATCGAAGAGCCGCCGTAGACGGCGAGGACCCTCACCCCGGCCTGCTTCCCGTAGCGGTGGACCGCCTCGGCCACCTGCATCGCGAGCTCGCGCGTCGGGACGAGGACGAGGCCAAAGACGCCCCGGCGCTCTCCCCCCTCCCGCACGAGCCTGTCGAGCATCGGGAGCGCGAACGCGGCCGTCTTCCCCGTGCCGGTCGCGGCCTGCGCGAGGAGGTCGCGCCCTTCGAGGAGGATCGGGATCGCCTGCCGCTGCACGGGCGTCGGCTCTTCGTAGCCCAGCGCCGCGAGCGCGGCGAGGAGGCGGGAGTCGAGGCCGAGGGAGACGAAGCCGGACTGCTCGGCCTCCTCGCCGTCGACGGGTCGTTCGGGCGTGTCGCTCACGCCCTCATGCTACCCCCTCGCTCAGCGGGCGTACGGAGAGCCTGACCTCCAGGGGACCTTCCCGCCGCGGGCGCCGATCTCCTCGATGGCGAGCTCGACGAACCGCGCCAGCTGCGCGGTGCCGGTCAGCTCCCACGCCGGGTCGAGCTCGTCGTTCGGCCGGTGATAGCGCTTCGCCCGGTACTCCTCGCGCCGCGCGAGGCCCGTGCCGGGCGGCGTGCCGACGAGGTCGTCGCCGAGGTCGATCCAGATCCCGGGCACCCCCGCCTTCGCGAAGGAGAACTGGTCGGAGCGGTAGAAGAAGCCCTGGTCGGGCGCGGGCTCCGGCGCGACGCGAAGGCCTTCCTTCTTCGCCACCGCCTCGACGACCGCTCCGAGGGCGCTCTCGGAGCCGCCGATGGCGACGACGTCGCGCGCCGGGCCCCAGACGGCCGACATCTCGAGGTTGAGGTTCGCCGCGATCCGCGCGAGCGGCACCGGCGGCGTCCGGGCGAAGAGGTCCGAGCCGAGGAGGCCCGCCTCCTCGGCCGCCGGCGCGAGGAAGAGGACGTCCACCGGAAGCTCCCCCGCCCGGGCCGCGATCCGCCGCGAGAGCGCGAGGAGCACCGCGAGCGCCGAGCCGTTGTCCATCGCGCCGTTGTAGATGCCGTCGCCCTCCTCGGGCGTCCCGACGCCGAGGTGGTCGTGATGGGCGCTGACGACGACGACCGGAGCGGTTCCCGCCGGCCCGCGGCCGGGGACGATCCCGGCGACGTTCGCCGAGACGACCGACTCGTAGCGGGGCGCCCCGTGCGCCTCGAGCTTCAGGGCGAGCGGAATCGGCCGGAATCCCCGCTTCCCGGCGGCCGCGCGGAGCGACTCCAGCGTGACGCCCCCCGCCCGCACGGCGCGCGTCGCCTCCGCCTCCGTCAGCCAGCCCTCGAGCGAGAGCGCCGCGGCATCGGGGGCGAACGCGACGGTCCGCGTCCAGCCGTTCCTCACGACCTCCCAGCCGTAGCCGGCCCCCTCGCGCGTGTGGACGAAGACGACCCCCGCGGCGCCGCGTTTCGCGGCGACCTCCAGCTTCGTCCGCCACCGGCCGTGATGCGTCAGGATCGGGCCGGCGAAGAGCGCCGGGTCGTCGCCGCCCGGCTCGCCCGACAGCAGGAGGAGCAGCTTCCCGCGGACGTCGGACCCCTCGAAATCGTTCCAGCCCCATTCCTTCGCTTCGATCCCGTAGCCGCCGAAGACGACGTCGGCCGAGACGCTCCCGGCCGACTCGGGGCGTGGAAACGCAAGGACGAAGTCGTCGCCGAACCGACCGGCCGGGGCCGTGGCCGCCGCGCCCGTCCACGTCAGCGTCGTCTTCGAATCGGGCACGACGATCCGGATCGGGACCGGCTGGCGATACGAGGCCCCGAAAGCCGGCGCGAGGCCGTTCGCCCGGAAGACCGACTCGATGTAGGCCTGCGCCAGGCCGTCGCCGCGCGTCCCGGGGGCGCGCCCCTCGAGGAGGTCGTCGGCGAGGAAGCGGATATGCGCGTCGAGCTCGGCTGGCGAGACGGGCGCGGGCTCGGCTGCTCGGACGGGACGAACGATCAGGGTGGGGAAGGAAAGGCCGACGGCGAGGGCGAATGCGATGCGGCGCACGGGACGCCCAGTATAGGGGCGGGGCGTCCGTCGACCCGCCTCAGTCTCCCGTGTACATCTCCTCGATCCGGTCCCTGTAGAGCTCGGCGGCGGCCCGTCGGCGCACCTTCTGCGTCGGCGTCATCGAGCCCCCTTCCACGGAGAACTCCTTCGTCAGGAGCGAGAACTTCCGCACCTTCTCCCACGGCGCGAGGTCCTTCGTCCGCTCCTCGATCGTCCGCTTGAGGAGGTCGAGGACCCGCTCGTTCCGCACGAGGTCGTCCCGCCCCGAGAAGGAGATCCCGGCGGCCCGCGCCCACTTCTCGAGCGCCTCGAATGCCGGCACGACGAGCGCCGTGACGTAGCTGCGACCTTCCCCGATCACGGCGACCTGCTCGACGAGCGGGTCGGCGCCGATCGTCGTCTCGACGTGCTGCGGAGCGACGTACCTCCCGCCCGCCGTCTTGATCAGGTCCTTGATCCGGTCCGTGATCTTCAGCGTCCCGTCCTCGCAGATCTCGCCGGCGTCCCCCGTCCGCAGCCAGCCGTCCCGGAAGACGGCCGCCGTCTCCTCGGGCCGGTTCCAGTACCCCTTCATGACGGTCCGCCCCTTCACGAGGACCTCCCCCTCTTCCGAGATCCGCACCTCGACCCCCGGGAGCGGCGAGCCGACCGTCCCGACGTGGAACCGCGACGGGTCGTGGCACGTCACGGTCGCGGTCGTCTCCGTGAGGCCGTAGCCCTGGCAGACGAAGACGCCGACGGAGTGGAAGAACTCCTCGATCTCGGGAGCGAGCGGCGCCCCGGCGCACGGGAAGAGGCGCGGGCGACCGCCGAACGCGGCCCGGATCTTCGCGAGGACGAGCCGGTCCGCGAGCGCGTGACGGAGGGCGAGGAGCTGCGGCACCGCCTCACCGGCCCGCCTCCGGAGGCTGACCGCGTGTCCGGCCCCGATCGCCCAGCGGAAGAGGGCCCGCTTCGGAGCCGACGAGCTCCGGACCCTCTCCTGGATCTTCGTGTAGGCCTTCTCGTAGAGGCGCGGGACGGCGCACATCAGCGTCGGCCTCACCTGCGGGAGGACCTCGGAGACCTTCTTCGGGTCCTCGCAGTAGGCCGTCACGGCGCCGCGATAGAGGATGTAGAACGTCCACGCCCGCTCGAAGATGTGGCTGAGCGGAAGGAAGCAGAGGGAGACGTCGTCCGGACCGATCGGCGGGAGCCGGAGGTCGTGATAGGTGCACGTGACGGTGAAGGCCGAATGCGGCAGCATCACGCCCTTCGGCTCGCCCGTCGTCCCCGAGGTGTAGAGGAGCGTCAGGAGGTCGTCGGGCGTCGCACGCGAGAGCCGCGCGGCGACTTCGTCCTCGCGCGCGGCGGCGCGGCCCCGCGCGAGCGTCCCCTCGAAATCCGCGAAGGCCGCCCCTTCGGGGAGCGCGCCCCCTCCGAAGACGATGACGCGATCGAGCGGAACGCCCGCCCCGAGCGCCGCGACGACCTTCGACGCGGGCTCCCCCGCGTCGACGAAGACGACCCTCGCTCCCGAGTCCTTCAGGATGAAGGCGACCTGGCTCGAGCTGCTCGTCGCGTGGATCGGGACCGAGACGCCCCGGACGCGAAGGATCGCGAGGTCGGCCATCGTCCACTCGGGGCGGTTCGCGGCCAGGATCGCGACGCGGTCCCCCTCCGCGACGCCCGCCTCGACGAGGGCGGAGGAGAGGTCCCGGACCTTCGCGGCGAGCTCGCGCCACGAGATGTCCCGCCACTGGCCGCCGACGAGATGGCGGAGGGCCGTTCCGTCTCCGCGCTCGCCGAGCCTTTCGTCCAGCACGTGGGCGACATGGCGGGCCTCGACCTCGGCAACGGGCGAGGCCGTGACGGACGAGGAACGGAGAGCCGGAGAGGAGGCTGTCGAAGGGGCTGCCATCCCGCGGATCGTACCCCGAGGAAGGCCGGGCGACGGGCGCCGGAGCCCGGCCTACCTCCTGCGGATCCGGTCTCCGAGCAGCTTCAGGTCGATCCTCGGCCGGAACTCGACGTCCCTCCTCGTTCCGTACACCTGGTAGAGCCCCGCCACCGGGACGAAGTGAAGGTCGGCCATGACCACCTTCATCGCCTCCTGCAGGAGCTCCCGCCGCCGGACGAGCGAGAACGAGGAGCTCGCGGCTTCGATCAGCCCGTCGGCCGTCCGGTTCGAGTACCTCGAGTGGTTCGAGGCGCCGTATCCGCGGTCCTCCTCGCGCGAGTGGACGTAGCCGTCCAGGACGTCGCTCGCCTCGCCCGTCGGGGAGACGACGCCTCCGAAGTAGAAGCCCACCTCCCCGTTCCGGAGCCTTCCATAGAGCTCCGCCCAGGCCGACTCGCGCGCCGTGACCCGGATCCCGGCCTCGCCCAGCTGCCGCACGAGCACGTCGGCCCGCCGGCCGGGCCGATGCTCGAGGTCGACGTCGAAGCCCTCCGCATAGCCGGCGGCCTCGAGGAGGGCGCGGGCCCGCGCGAGGTCCCTTTCCGGGGCCCGGAGGCCCGGCTCGTAGCCGAAGAGTCCCGGCACGGCGAGCTGGCCGGCCGGCTGGCCGAGGCCGTGGCGCGCCTCGGCCAGGTAGAGGGTGCGGTCGAGGGCGAGGTGGACGGCCTCCCGGACGCGCCGGTCGCGGAACGGCGGCTCGAGGTCCGAGAGGTGGAGGTACTCGATCGTCGACCCGGGAAGGAGCTCCGCCCGGCAGCAGGCAGTCGTCGCGAGGAGGTCCACCGCGTCCTCGCCGAGGTCGGCGGCCACCTCGACCTCTCCGTCGAGGAGCGCCGATAGCCTCCGGGCAGGATCCGGCTCCACGACGAAGTGGAGCGGGCCAGGCGCCTCGGGGCGCTCCGCGGACGTCGCGACCGGGACGAGCTCCAGCCCCCGCCGGTCGGCGTGGACGAGGCGATAGGGGCCCGTTCCGTCCGGCTCGGTGATCCGCTCCGGCGACCCGGCCGGGACGACGTAGACCGGTGTCAGCTTCCCGAGGAGCGAGGCGAACGGTCGTCGCGTCCGGATCTCCACCCGACCGTCGTCGACGACCCGGACCGACTCGACCTCGACGAGGTAGCTCGCGAGAGCGGAGCCCGGGTGGCGTCGCGCCCGCTCGAGGCTGAAGACGACGTCTCCCGCGGTGAGGGCCCGTCCGTCGTGGAATCGCGCGCCCGCCCTCAGCGAGAAGACCCAGGTCCTCTCGTCGGGGTTCGTCCATCCCGAGGCGAGCTTCGGGCGGACCCGGTTCTCCTCGTCGAGCTCCGTGAGACCCTCGTAGACGTTCGCGAGGACCCCCGACGTCAACGACTCGTTCTGCAGGTGGGGGTCGAGCTCCACCGGCGCGCTGTGGATCGCGACCCGGATCGGGCGCCCCGGCCCTTCGCACGCGGCGACGGCGGCGAGACAGACGGCGAGCGCGGCGGCGATCGCCCGGCTCATCGGGTCCGGCCGATTCCCCGGCCGGGAAGCCTGCGGTCGAACCTCGGCTCGAACACGATCTCCTTTCGGATTCCGTAGATGTCGTACAGCCCGGCGATCGGCAGGAGGTAGAGGTCGTCCATCACGACCCGCATCGCCCGCTGGAGCAGGTCCCTCCGGCGCCGGAGGTCGAGGGCCGCGGAGGCCGACTCGATCAGGGCGTCGGCCGTGGGGTTCGAGTAGCGCGAGTGGTTCGTCGAGCCGTAGCCGCGAGAGTCGTCGCGGGTGTGGACGAAGCTGTC
>JAKPXO010000102.1 GCA_029567505.1 Acidobacteriota bacterium | reverse complement strand
GCCAGCCCGCGGCCGGGGTCACCGTCACCCTTCTGCCGATCGGCGAGACGACGAGCGGCGCCGACGGGACGTTCTCGTTCGAGGGAGTCCCCGCCCGACGTTACACCGTCGCGGCGCACAGAGGAGATGGCCTCCAGCCGGGCGCGATCGGGTGGATCGGCGAGGCGACGACGGAGGTCCTCTTCGGCGGGCACCGGGCGTTCGCGACGATCCGGCTCCGCGGTGCCGGGACCGTTCGCGTGAGGACGCTGACGGCGAACGGCCCGGTCCGGACCCCCGTTTCGTACAAGCCGACGTGGTTCAGCCCGATGGAGCTGAGGATTCGGCAGAAGGCCACCGCGATCGAGACGACGTCCGACGACAACGGAAGCCTGGAGCTCGTCGTTCCCGTCGGCGAACTGAGTGTCGGCGCCGCGAGCCCGTTCTACGGAACGGTTTCGTACCAGGGGACGATCGACTTCGCGGGACAGGTCAAGGAGGTCGACCTCGTCTTCCAGCCGCTGTCGACCGTCAAGGGGACCGTCGTCGACGTCGACGGAGTGACCCCCGTCGCCGGCGTCACGATCGAGCTCCGCGCACACGGGCTCCCCCCGCAGCCCAAGGGGACCGGACAGAACGGCGAGTTCGAGTTCCAGCTCGTTCCGAGAGGCCCGCTTTCGCTCACGGCGAGCGGAATCGTGGGGACGATCGAGCGTACGGGCCGAACCCACGCGATGGTCACGGGGCCGGGCCAGGAACTCGACGTCGTCGTCCGCCTGAAGGCCAAGGGGACCGTCCGCGGTGGCGTCGTCGACGAGACGGCGCCGGGCGTCTACTCGCCGGTGGCGTGGGCGCAGTTTGCCCTTCAGGAGAACGACTTCCCCTTCCGTCGCCTGCCGGCGTCCCCGGGTTACTTCAAAGCGGATGCGAACGGACGGTTCGCGGTCGCGGACGTCACGGCGGGACGCTTCACCGTCGTCGCGCGCCACCCCGAGCAGGTCACGCGGCAGGGACGTCTCTCCGGCGAGGTGAACGCCGACTTCGAGGTCGTCGAGGCTGGGAACATCGTGCTGTCCGGGATGGTGAGAGACCTCACCGTCCTCGTCCGCGACCCGGAGACTGGCTCCCCCGTTCCCGACGCACAGGTCACGCTCTCGAACGGCGAGGCGGCCGTCGCGGGGGCGGATGGACGGGCCTCGTTCGTCGCCCTTCCCATCAGGAAATGGGACGTGTATGCGTTCCACGCGCCGACCGGAAGCGGAGGGCGGCTCGACAACATAGACCTCGCCACGGCGGGCGAGGCCCTCGAGGTCGTCGTCGTCCTCGACCAGAAGGGGCGCGTTTTCGGGACCCTATACGACGACGCGGGGAAGTCGACTCCGGTCGGCGGAGGGACCGTGCGTCTCGAGGGCACCGTGAACGGGCGGCTCTGGGGCTCGCGAGTAACGGCTCTCGCGACGACGAGCTTGGAGGCCGAATCGCTCGGGGAGTTCGCCTTCGACGGGCTCCCGGTCGGGAACTACTCCTTCACCGCGGCCGTCGAGGGGAGCGACCGGCGTGCCGAAGGGGCGGCGACCCTCACGCCGACGGAGCCGGAGCAGAGCCTCGCGCTCGTCCTCGACGCGGTCCGGGAGGTCTATGTCCGGGTCTACCAGAAGGTGCAGGCGGGGGTACTCGTCGAAGTGAACCCCGATCCGGCACAGGGAGACGGTGTTTTCGCCGTTTCCTATGGACGTGGTTCGAGCGCCCTCGCGGGGTCACTGATCGCGAGCCGGCTTCTCCCTGATCGGCCGTACCCGAATCACCACTATCGGTTCAATGAGGTCCTGGCCAACAAGTCGTTCTGGATTCAGGTCGAAGAGTCGTCCGGAGAGAGGCGACGCGTCCTCGTCAGGTCAACCGCGCTCAGCGGAGGCGAGTTCGGAGCCGGCACCGCGGCCGACCCCTACAGGATCGTCCTCAAGGCGCGAGGCACCGTCCGGGTCACCGTCCGCGATGCGGACGGAGTTGCGGCGGCAAGCGCCACCGTGCGGGTGCACGCCGCGAACGGCAGCTGGGCGAGCGCCGCGGACTCCGACGGCAGGGCGGCGTTCACCGCCGTGGAGGAAGGGGTCGTCTCCGTCTCAGCCTCGATCCCGGATTCGTCCAGTGGGGCCTCTGCCTCGCGAACCCTCGAGTGGGACGACCAGGTCCTCGATTTCGACCTGACGCTCTCGCCAGTCGTTTCCGCGCACGGCGTCGTCTACGAGGCGCCCGAGAACGACTCGTGGGACGGCGATTTCTCGAAACTGACGCCGGCCGAGGGCGTCTCGGTCCGGATCCAGCCTTCAGCGGGCGACGCCCAGCTGCTCATCACGGGTTCGGACGGCGCGTACCGCTTTTCGGGCCTCGCACCGGGCGGCTACACGATCGTGGCGCAGAGCCTCGACGGATCGCGGATCGTCCGGGCAGCCGGTACTCTCGGAGACGACTACGGGGAGGACTACCTGGTCCCGCCCCTGATCCTCGACGGCTCGCGTCCTCGGATCCTCACCCTGTCACCTCCAAACGGCGCGTCGTCCGTCTCGCGGACCGCCCGGGTCGAGATCCTCTTCTCCGAGCCCCTTCTCCCGGCGGTCCTTCCGTCCGGCATGACCTCGTCCCACTTCCACCTGACCTTCGGCGAGACCCCGGCGGCAGGAACGTGGTCCTCCTCCCTCGACGACCAAGGGAGGCAGGTCGTCCAGTTCACGCCGACGCCCGAGTACGAGAGCTCGACGACCTACTCCCTGCGAATCTCGGGCGGCCTCTCGGGCGTCCAGGACCGCGAGGGGCGTCCCCTCACCGACAGCGGTGACATCGGCGCGAGCTTCACGACCTCGGACACCGTTGGGCCGCGATTCGTCAGGACGGTCCCGTCGTTCGCGCGGCCCGTCGACCCGGAGACGCCGATCCGGATCGACTTCGGCGAGGTCCTCGTCCTCACCACGGAGCAGCTCCAGGCCGCGGTCCTCTTCGAGTGGAAGAACACCGCCGGCGCCTGGACCGTCCACCCGGTCGAAGTCTCGCTCACGCGAGGGGGCTACTCGATCCTCGTCAAGCAGCCCGTCGGCGTCACCTTCACGGACGACTCGCTGCGGCGACGGCTCACCGTCAGCGGTCTGACGGATGCGCTCGGGAACTCGATGCTGCCGTGGTCCGAGGAGTACCGCATCTACGACGAGAACCCGCCGATCCTTTCGATCGACCCTCCGCCGAACGCACCGTCCGGAGTCCTGATCGCCTCGGTGTCCTACACCCTCTTCCCGGAGTTCGCCGCCCTCGACGACGCTACTCCAGAGAACGAATTCGGCGACATCGATCGGGTCGAATACACCTTCGCGAGCGCGGCGGACCCGGAGCAGCCGGCCCCCTCGCCCGGTGCCGTCCTCACGGCGGCGCCGTTCGCGTTCGGCTTCGTCGCCTCCTACGTCGGCAACGGCTCGGATTCCCGGCCCTTCCCCGTCTGGTTGAAGGCCTTCGACACGAGCGGAAACGCGAGCGCGCAGGTCCGCCTCGACATGAGCGTCCTCCCGCCCAGGTCCCCCGTCGTGTCGGGGGTGACGGTCTTCGCGACGGCTCCGGTCGCCGGCACCACCTATGCCGGCTCGACTCTCACCGCCACGGCGATCGGCCTCTCCGACGACGACGACGCGCGCCTCACGATCTCCGCGGAGTTGCGGCGCGGGACCGCCGATTCGAGCGAGCTCGTCACGTCAGCTCCCGCTCGATCCGTCGATCGGCCGGCGGAGGGATGGAGCGCGCTGCCGGCGCAGAGCTTCACGCTCACGCTCCCGGTCACCGAGGCCGAAGGCACGGTGTTCATCGTCCGGGTCCGGGCCGTGGATTCGAAGGGGGGCGTTGGAGAGGCGGATGCGGCGTTCGTCGTCGCGGACGATGCCCTCGATCCGGTCGTGACGAACCTCGTCGCGAGACGCCCGAATGGCGACGCCGCGACCTCCTTCGTCATCGGCGAGACGTTCGTTTTCGAGGTCACCGTCCGCGACGGGGAGACCGGGGTGAAGTCGCTCACCGTCGCGGACCCCGGAGGGGTCCTCCCGGCGACGCTCGCGGCGACCCGCGTCGAGACTTCCGACCTCTTCCGGACCGAGTCGGTGACGGTCCCGGCCTCGCTCACGGAGGCCATCCAGGTCGAAGTCCGTGCGACAGCAGAGGACTTCGGCGGGAATGACGCCATCACCACCCTTTCGCTCGACCTCGCACCGAGCAGCGACCCGACGGATCCTGCGATCGAGTGGCTCTCGCCCTTCGAAGGCGGCCTCTGGCCCGCGAACTACAGCTCCGTGGATCCGGCGAAGGCCGGCGTCGACCTCCTCCTCCGCTTCCGCGTGACCGACAAGGACGTCGACGGGAGCGGGAACGAGGTCCCGGGCTCGGTCGCAAGCGTTCGCCTCCGTGGACCGGTCGACGCGACGGGAGCCCTTTCCTCCGACTGGACGAGCGCCGCGATGCTGACGCAGGGTGAGGGGGAGTGGATCTACGAAGGGGTCTGGCGGGTGCCGAACGGAGTCGCCGCAGGGACGGTGCTCCGATTCGAGGCCGAGGCGGTCGACGCGGGTGCGAACAACACGACGAAGTATGTCGGACTCCAGGCGATCGCCGTGCGGCACGTCTACGAGGCAGCGACGACCGCGGTCGGCTCCGGCTCGGAGATTCCTGCCCCGACCGGGACCGAAGCTCTTCCCATCTTCCTCCTCGACGGCACGACTCTCAGCCTCTACCCGCGAAGCGCGGGCGGCCCCCGCTCGTACGCAAACCTCTATCTCTACTCGGGGGGGGCCCTCTCGGCAGGCGCCGGGTCGCCGGTTTCGGTCCGGAGAACGACGCTGACCTCTCCGGAGGTCACGTCGTACGAGTCGGCTGTCCCTTACTACCCGCTCGAGCTCTCGATCGGGGAGGCGCTCGCGATCGGACACGGAGCGGCGATCGACGTCTCGGGACGCGGGCTTCTCGGGGGCGACGGCTCCCACAGCCCCGTCGTGCTCTCCGGCGAGCGTGCCTCGCTGCCCGGGGCCGCGGGTTCTCACGGGGGGCTGGGGCGTCCTCCGCAAGGGGATTGGCTTCAGCGTCTCGAGGATCCGGGAAGCGTGTACGGAAACGTCCGCGAGCCGCGGCTGCCGGGCGGCGGCGGCGGGAACCGCGGTGCCACGGGTGGTGGCGTCGTCCGGATCGAGGCCCCGGCGGCGACGGTGCGCCTCCATGGCAACCTTCTGGCCGATGGGGGGCCGGTCCCTGGCGGAGGCACCGTCGGCGCCGCGGGAGGCTCGATCCGACTTCGAGCGGGAACGCTCGAGGGCCGAGGCGAGGTACGGGCGAGCGGCTCCTTCGTCGCCGCGGGTCCGTACCGGCCGAGCGGCAGCGGCGGGCGTGTCTCGCTCTCCTGGGTCGAGCCCACGATCACCGGTATCACCGCTCGGGCGGACGGCGCCATCTCGTCCGCCTCCTCCGGTCCGGGCAGCCCCGGCATTCCGCCGCTCGCGGGCGCCGGTACCGTCTTCCTCGAACGACTCGACTCGGCCGGCCTGCCGTTAGACCGCGGGACGCTCCGGATCTCGAACCCGTCCTCGACCGATCTGCCGGCCTGGACACGGCTCCCTGGCCTCGGTAGCGCTGTCGTCTCGGGAGTCGACGCCACGAGCAAGGAGCTCGTCGTTTCCGCGCCCGCCGCGGAGGGCTCGATCGAGGGAGAACGCATCGTCGTCACGATCCCGGCGCCGGAGGGTGGGATCCCGACGATCTTCGTCCTCCCGGTCACCGCGCAGACTCGGACTGTCGGCTCGGTCGGGTCGGCTGACCAGTCGTTCCGCCTCGCCGTCGTTGCCTCGGATGCCGAGCTGGCGCAGATCGCCTCGGCAGTCTCGGCAGGTACGACGGTCTCCGCGAAGGCGAGGCTGAGCTATGCGGAGTTCGAGGCTCGCGGCATGGCGAGGGTCGTCTCGAGCGACGAGCTCGAGGTCGGAGGCGTCGTCGACGATCGAACGGCGATGACGCTCGATTCGGCGGCGCGCGTCCTCCTCGGAGGCGAGGCGCCGACGGTTTCGTTCGAGGGGACGAGCCCGGCTCCCGGGGCGAACGTGACGCAGGGGACGGCGATCGACGTCCGCTTCCGGGTCGCAGACCTCCTGGGCCTCTCGAGAATCGAGGAGACCTGGACTGGTGCAGGGACGACCGCGACGCGGACGCTCGCGGAGCCGCTCGAGGCGTTTGCCAATCCGACGCCGACGCGGGTCACGGTGCCGGCGTCGCAGCCAGCAGGCCCGCTGGTATATCGCGTCCGAGCGACCGATCGCGCGGGGAGAGTGACGGAGTCCGAGGCGACCTGGAGCGTCGTCGGAGATGCGACCGACCCCGTCATCACCTCGATCACGCTCTCACCCGTCAAGACCGAAGACGTCTACACCGCAGGGGACACGATCACCATCAAGGCCTATGCGACGGACGACGTGAAGCTCGCCCGAATCCGGATCTCGGTAGACGGGCACACGATCGAATCCGCGACGTCGCCGGCCACGCTCGTCTGGTTCGTTCCGCCCGTGACGACGTCGTCGACGTTCGATGTCTCCGTCGAGGCCACGGACCTGACGGGCAACCGTGCGACCGGTAGGAGAGTGATCACGGTCCTCCCGCGAGTCGACACGGTCCCGCCGACCGTCGCGATCGACTGCCCCTCGTCCGGAGCGATCCTCCCGTCCGGCTACGGCAACTTCATCCTCCAGGCGACCGCCTCGGACGACCTGGGAGTGCAGCGGGTCGAGGCCTTCCGCGAAGGTGAGACGACCCCGTTCGCGACTGCCTATGCCGCCTCGGGATCGGTGAAGACCTACGTCGCCAGCATGCCGGCGATCACGCTGCCGAACGTCTCGGAGCCGACGCTGGTCCGCTTCAGGGTCCGGGCCGTCGACTTCGGGGGCAAGGTCTCGGCCGAGGCACAGACGGAGATTTCCGTCGTTCCAGCGCTGAGGATTTCCGCGACAGAGCCAGTCAGCTGGCCGACCCTGGTGAACGAGACCGTCTACCTCGAATCCGGGACCCTCGTCGTCGACGAGCCCGTTGAACTGGGCGGACTCTTGGTCCTGCGTGGCGCCTCCGTGACCCACTCGGCGGGAGGCAGCAAGAGACTCGACCTCACCGTGGACGGCCCGCTCTCCATAGAGTGCGGCGCTTCGATCGACGTGAGTGGGCGGGGGTATCCGGCGGGAGCGACGTACCCGGGAGCGGGGGCGGGGGCGAACGCGGCGGGGAGCCACCTGGGTGTCGGAGGCCGGCAGGGTGGTGGGACGCTGGCAGGGACGTACGGGAGCGTGACGCGACCGCAGGAGGCGGGGAGCGGTGGATTCGGAACGAACGCGCAGCCGGGAGGAGGCGTGATTCGGATCGAGGCGGGGAGCGTCGTGCTGGGAGGGACGAACGCGGCGATCCTGGCGAACGGTAGTGGCGACTACACGAACGTCGGAGCCGGGGGATCGGTCTGGGTCAAGACTGGGACGCTAGCGGGAGACGGGCGGATCGAGGCCGTGGGCGCAGATGCGTACTCGTCCGCCGGTGGCGGGGGAGCGATCGGGATCGAGTACGGGTCGACGTCGGGGACGGTCCTGAGCAAGACGAGGACGAAGGGAGGCGGGACCCAAGTCGGGACCGCGAGAGGCGGCGCCGGGACGATCTACGTGAAGGGTCCTGGGGCGACGTACGGGACGCTCCGAGTGGACAACGTCGGGACGAGCGGGCAGGCGACGGTGCTGCCGAGCCTGGGATCGGGTGTGGCGCAGGCGGAGACGAGCGGGGCGACGCTTGTGACGCAGCTGACGTCGATCCCGGCGTACTTCAAGGGGCACTGGGTGGAGGTGCGCCGAGGGGAGAGCCTGCTGGGGACGTGGCGGATCGGGGAGATCGCGGGCGGGACGGTGACGCTTGCGCCGAACGAATCGGAGGCGATCGCGCTGCAGGCAGGGGATGCATGGCAGGGCGTCTACCGGTTCGATCGGGTCGAGGTGACCGGCAACGCGGTCCTCGAGAGCGCCGACCCGATTCGGACTCCGACGGTGGAGCTGACGGGTCCCACGGGGACGGGCGGCTACACCGAGATTCCGGAGCCGGTCGTGGCGGAGACGGTCGTCGTGAATGGGAACGTCCTCACGCCCGGGATCGTGGCGACGACGCTGACGGTGAAATCGGGGGCGAAGCTGACGTCGCCGGCATCGACGGCGACGGAGGCGAAGAGCCTCGTTCTCGACGTCTCCGGGGTGCTGACGATCGAAGACGGCGCGTCGATCGACGTGAGTGGGCGGGGGTATCCGGCGGGAGCGACGTACTCGAGGAACGTGGAGTCGACGGACGCTGGTGGGAGTCACCTGGGAGTCGGAGGGGTGTTCGGAAACGCTGCGAGGGCGTTGACCTACGGGAGCGTGGAGCGACCGCGGGAGGCCGGGAGCGGCGGGTGGGGAGGAAACGCGAGGAGTGGCGGCGGAGTCGTAAGGATCGGAGCGTCGTCGATCGTGATGGGAGGCACGACGGCATCGATCCTGGCGAACGGAGGAAGGGACGGAACCCAGGGAGGGGCTGGCGGATCGATCTGGATCGAAACAGGATCAATTTCTGGAGATGGGTTGATCGAGGCGGCGGGAGGCACGGTGTCGCGGCGTGGAGGCGGAGGAGCCGTCCGGATCGAGTACGGGAGCGTGAGCGGCACGGTGCTGACGCGAGCCAATGCCAAGGGTGGCGGAGGCGGGAGTTCTGCGACGAACGGCGGAGCGGGGACGGTCGTCCTGAAGGGTCCTGGGGCGACGCATGGGACGCTTCGAGTGGACAACCTCGGGACGAGCGGTCAGGCGACGGTGCTGCCGAGCCTGGGGTCGGGGGTGGCGGAGGAGGGGACGAGCGGGGCGACGTTCGTAACGCATGTGTCGTCGATCCCGGCGTACTTCGAAGGGCACTGGGTCGAAGTGCGGCGAGGGGAGAGCGTGCTGGGAACGTGGAGGATCGGGGAGATCACCGGCGGGACGGTGACGCTTGCGCCGAACGAATCGGAGGCGATCGCGCTGCTGGCAGGGGATGCGTGGCAGGGCGTCTACCGGTTCGATCGGGTCGAGGTGACCGGCAACGCGGTCCTTCAGAGCCTGGACACCGTCTACGACGGACTGCCGGAGATCACAGTCTCCTCGCCGGCGCCGAACGCGACGTTCGCCTCCGGAGCCACCGTGCCGGTCTCGTTCCAGACCGCCGACGACCGAGGCGTCGCGAAGGTCATCCTGTCGCTCGGTGAATCGAGAGTCGAGATCCTCGGGTCCGCGCAGACCTCGGGTGTCGTGAAGGCCCCATGGGTCGGAACGACGACCACCATGCCTCTCGAGGCGACCGTCGTCGACACCGTCGGGCAGAGCACCACGAGATTTGTGCCGCTCACGATCCTCGCGGCGCCGTCCCTCACGGCATCGATCAGCTACCCCTGGGACGGCGCGAGGCTCTGGGCTGGAACGACCCAGGAGGTCAGCGTGCAGGTTCCGGATGCCCGACCGATCCGTAGTGTGACGATCGGGCTTGGGACGTTCTCGATGCACTTCGACAGTGTCGTTGGGCCGACCCTCGACGTCTCGATTCCGATCCCGCCGGTGGCGGTCGACGAGGACAGGTTGCTCACCGCGACGGTCGACGATGGGCTGGGAGCACCCGTAACGTCCCCGGCCGTTCCCGTCACTCTTCTCGTCGACAACGGTCCGAGGGTGACGGCCTGGACGGAGGCAATCTCCCCTGTCAACGCCGGATCCGACGTTCAGGTCGACTTCAGCGCCTTCTTCCGGAGCTGGGAGGGGGCGCAGCTGAGACTTCAGGTCACAGGCTCCGTGAGCCTCGACGAGACATACGACGCGGGGCAGTTCGGGAGCGGCGGTGCCGGTGGTGTGGCCGCCCTTGATGTTGCCGATTCCATTAGCTGGTCATTCCCCTCCTTCCAGATCCCTACCGATGCTCGCGGACCGATGAGGATCGTGGTGACCGCCATCGATGGCGCCGGCCGGATGGCATCGGCCGATCCGATCGACCTCGAGGTCACCAGCCCGCTCTCGATCTCCGTCGTCGGCTCCGGGACCGTCTCTCCAGGCGGCACGCTCGAGCTCGCCCTGAGCGCGACCGGCTGGAACCTCCCGGAGAGCGTCGATCTCGAGATCCAGGGGGCGTTTGGCTGGTCACGTCCGGTCTCACTCGGGGAGAGCTACGGCGAGAGCGAGACGAAGTCGCGGACGATCCGCATACCTGTCCCGCGCGATGCGAGCGGCGATGGGACCGCGTCGTTCAGCGGGTACGTCTATTCCGAACCGCAGTATCTTGTTGGAGCCCTCGCGGCGAAGCTCGATGAGGGTATGGCCTCCTCGAACACGGTAACCTTCTCCGTTGTCGACGATGTCGACCCGGTCGTCGCCAGGGTGCGTTCGTCGGAGTGGGGCCTGGTTTCCGGCGCAGAGGCCTCGTTCCGTGCCGACGTCTCCGACAACGGCACCGTTCAGGAGGTTCGGTTCCTCGTGGATGACGTGCTCATCGCGACGGTTTCCGAGCCGACGGAGCTGTCGACCTACGATTCGGGGCCGTATCTCCTTCCGAACGCGGCGGAGGAGCGCAGCGTTGTCGTCCGGGTCGAGGCGACCGACCTCGCCGGCCGAATTAGCAGTGCCGTACGCAGCTTCATCGTGGCCCCTGCCGGGACGCCGCTCGTGCGGTTCCGTGCGCCGACGTCCGGTGCGATGGCCGTCGCGGGCCAGACGCTTCCGCTGTTGGCCGAGCTGAGGCATTCGCGGCCCATTACTCAGCTGGCCTTCTACCGCGACGACGAAGGGAGCCCCTTCGCGACGAGAAGCGGTGACGACCTTGCGGCCGAGTTCGTCGTTCCGCCGGGTGCGATGCCGGGAAGCGAGAGCACGCTCTGGGTCGAGGCGACAGACGATCTCGGTGCCGTCGGGGAGGCTTCTGCGGTCGTGCGAGTCGTCGCCGGTACCCTGCTGACGGATGGGACGGTTCTCGATGCAGACGACGCGTCGCACGAGGACCAGACAGTCATCGTGCAGGGCCGAGTCGAGGTGCAGGGGGAGCATCGGTTCGCTCGGCTGGTCGTCCTCCCGGGTGCCGTTCTCACGCACGCGGCGACGGCTGGAGAGACGATCGAGCGCCTCGACCTCGAGGTGACGGGCGACGCCTATGTCTCGCCGACGGCGACGATCGATGCGATCGGCCTCGGCTTCGAGGGAGGACTCCAGCGATCGAACTCGAGCCCCGGAGGTATGACGCTGCCTGGCCTTCAGGGAACGTCAGACGGACTCGGGGGGAGCCATGCCGGCGCGGGAGAGTCTGCCGACGATGAGTGGGGCGCGGAGACCTACGGCAGCTGTCGGGCCCCGGACCTCCCTGGCGGCGGCGGCGCCTCGCTGAACGGGGACCCCGGGGGTTCGGGCGGTGGCGTCATCAAGCTTCGCGTCGGTGGCCGACTGATCGTCGACGGGTCGATCGACGCGTCGGGAATCTCGGGCGAGGGCGGAGCCGCGGGTGCCGGCGGGAGCGTCCAACTGGAAGCGATCTCGATCGGCGGAACCGGGCGGGTCCTCGCGATGGGAGGCGATCCCGGTGCGCTCGTCGGACGGGGAGGAAGCGCAGGAGGAGGTCGAATCGCCGTCCTCGGTCCGCTCGAGGATGCGGCTCCGGAGCTGAGTAGCGCGAGCGGGCCCGTGTGGTACGCCTCCGGAGGCGCGGGCACGCTGTTCCTCAGGTCGCCCGAGGACCTCCACGGCCACCTCGTCGTCGACGGCGGAGCGTCGTCTCGAGTGGGCTGGACTGACCTCACCGAAGTCGGTTGGCGCTCGGTGTACCTGGCCGGCGAGGCCGATCTGGTCGTGAGGATCGAGCCTTTCCCAACGGCCGTCGACCTCGTCGGGAATTCGATCGAGATCACGCAGGACGGCGCTCTCGTCGGCCGGTTCCGGATCGAGGAGAGCCGGCCTGAGGAGGGAACGGTGACGCTCGATGAGAGCGCGGCGAATCTCCTCTCCTGGGGTGGGCTCGACCTCCTCGGCGTGCAGGTCTTCGACACCGTGAACGTGAAGGGCAGAGCGGCACTCGGCATGTCCGAGGTCCTCGAGGGCGTCGTGCGGCTCGGTCCGGCCGCGAGGATGTGGGCGGATAGCGAGGATCATTGCCCGGAGGATCCGGCACCATGGCTATCGGCGGGCGCTCCAGGCGGCGAGGTTCAACCCGGGGGCAACGTCGAAATCGACGTCGAGAGCGACGACTCCAACTACTGCTCTGGGGGCGAAGTCCCGGGCGCGGTCGTCCAGTACTCGGTCTGGATCGACGGCGTGGAGGGCTCGCTCCTGGAGGTGCCGATCGACGGAACGCCGGAACAGGATGCGCGCCAGCTCACCTACGTTCTGCCGGCCTCACTTTCGCTCGGCGAGCACCTCCTCGTCGTCGAGGTCCGCAACCAGACGAACCAGAAGACGGCGACCGCATTCCGGATTCGCGTCTCGGAGGAGCCCGGACTCGTAGAGCGTCTCCCGGCCGCGTCCGGGGGACGGTCCCATCCCATCTCGCTTCGTCCCTC
>JAKPXO010000101.1 GCA_029567505.1 Acidobacteriota bacterium | reverse complement strand
CGCTGGGACGGCCGGGCCTTCTCGCGGCTGGCGGCGGAGTCGGAGCCGGAAAGGAGCCGTCCGGTCCGGGCGCTCGCGCGCGGCGCCGACGGATCGATCTGGATCGGGACTTCCGGCGGCCTCGAGCGGCTCGTCGGAGGGAGACGGACGCGGTTCGCCGCGGACCCGGGCCTCGCGTCGGCGGCCGTCCAGGCGATCTCTCCCGGCCGGGACGGGCGGGTCTGGGTGGCGACGGTCGCCTGGCTCGGCGTCGTGGAGCGCGACACGCTTCGACGATTCGTCCCGGCTCCCGCGCACCGCGGGGTGGTCCTCGCGCTGGCCGAAGGGCCGGACGGAAGCCTGTTCGTCGGGACGGACCAGGGACTCTTCCGGATCTCGGCCGACCTCCGAGCCAGTGAGCGGGTCGGCGGGCTCGCGAACGACTTCGTCGGCGCGCTCGCCGTGGACCGGACCGGGGCGCTCTGGGCCGGGACGAACGGCGGCCTGCACCGGATCGGGCGGGACGGGCGCGTCGAGTCCCTGACGACCGCGAACGGCCTCGCGAGCGACATGATCCAGACGCTCCTGCTGGACCGCGACGGCAACCTCTGGTTCGGAACGAGGGGCGGCGGCCTGGGACGTCTTCGGGACGGTAATTTCGTCACCTTCGGCGGGGCGCAGGACAGATTCGTGGTCGACACGGTCCTCGCCTCGAGGTCCGGAGGCGTCTGGGTCGGGGGGTGGAACGGCTTCCTCGCCCGGCTGGGAGCGGACGGGCGATTCGAGCGGGTCGTGTCCCGGGAGGCCCTGGCGGCGAGCTCAGTAAGGGCCCTCTTCGAGGAGGCCGACGGGACTCTGCTCGTCGGTGCCTGGAACGGGCTCTACCGCGTGCGTGCGGGCCGCGCCGAGCGCGTCCCGGACCGGGGCCTGATCCGGAACGCGAGGACGGTCCACGTCGACCGCGAGGGCGCGATCTGGGTCGGCCTGGAGGCGGAGGGGCTCGTTCGCCTCCGGGGGGGGACGGCTCGGCGATTCACGACGGCGGACGGGCTCGGGGGCAACGAGGTCCGCGCTCTCCTGGAAGGGCCCGACGGCACGCTCTGGGTCGCGACCTACGGCGGCCTGAGCCGCCGGACCGGCGAGAGCTTCACGACGCTCACGACCCGGAACGGCCTCCGGAGCGACCTCGTTCGGTGCCTCTCCCTCGACGCGGAGGGCGCCCTCTGGATCGGGACCTACGGCGGGGGCATCGCACGGCTCCGCCAGGGTGAGATCACCGCCTGGGACACCCGGGACGGGCTCTACACCGACGTGGCGTACGCGATCGCCGAGGACGACGCCGGGGGGGTCTGGGTCAGCAGCAACCGGGGCGTCTACCGCGTCTCCCGCGACGACCTCGAGGCGCGGGTGAACGGCCAGGGACCCAGGTTGCGGTGCCGGTCGTTCGGGATTCCGGACGGGATGGCGAGCGAGGAGTGCAACGGCGGAGACCCGGCGGTCGCGCGGACCGCCGACGGCCGGCTCTTCTTCCCGACGGTGCGCGGCGTCGTCGCCGTCGCGCCGTCGCAGCTCGTGCCCACGGCCTCTCCCCGGGTCCGGATCGACTCCGTCGTGGCCGGGGCGCGCAGGCTCGACCACCGGGAGAAGGCCGAGGTCCCGGCCGGGACGCGTCGCCTCGAGCTGCGCTGGGCCGCCCTCGGGTTCCTTCCGCCGCGGAAGACCGAGTTCCGCTATCGCCTCGACGGCTTCGACGACGACTGGGTGGACGCCGGGGCGCGGCGCGTCGCGACCTACACGAACCTCCCTCCGGGGGACTACACGTTCCGCGTCGTCGCCGGCGTCGACGGGATGTTCGGCCGATCGGAAACGCAGCTCCCGATCCTCGTCGAGCGGCTCTGGTGGCAGGCCTGGTGGGCGCGAGCGGCCGTCGCCCTGGTCCTGGCCGGGCTCCTCGGCGGTGCCTATCGGCTGAGAACGAGAAGCCTCGCCCGCGACCGGCGGCGGCTCGAGGCGGCCGTGGCGGCGCGAAGCGCCGAGCTGGCCGAAGCGAACCGGGCCCTCGAGGAGGCGGTCGTCACCGATCCGCTCACGAAGGCCCGGAACCGCCGCTTCCTGGAGATGGCGCTCGACTCCGAGAGGGAGCTCGCGGT
>JAKPXO010000099.1 GCA_029567505.1 Acidobacteriota bacterium | reverse complement strand
GGCGGAGGGTGGCGGGCGGAGCGGCCTGAGCCTCAGGGGACGCGGAACGTCGTCGAAACGCGGCCGCTGCCGCTCCGACCGTCCGTGGACGCGACCCGGCCGAGGTCGAGCGTCACCGTCACCTCCTCGCCGTGCTGGAAGTCGCGCGAAGGGGTGAAGCGGAGGAGCTGGTCGCCGGCCTGCCACGCCACCTCGCCCGGAATCTCGCCGGAGAGCGAGCCGACGGCGAGGACGGCGTCCGATTCGATTGCGCCTGGGTCGAGCGGCCGGGACATCAGGAAGCTGACGGCGACGCGGCGTGCGGCGACGACCGAACCCGGCGCGGGGAAGACGTCGGCCACGCCCGGCTCGACGGCCCTGTGGCGCGCGGTCGCGCCCCAGGGAGAGACGAGCGCGACGCGCAGGAAGAGGTCGGCGCCGGCAGCGGAGGAGGCGGCGGGAGGTCGACCTCCTCGGCGAGCTCAATGGCGAGGACGACGAGCAGGACGATCGTGACTGCCGCGAGGACGATCCAGCCGACGGGGACCTTCTCGAGGACGACGGCGGCCTCGACGCGCTCGCCGGCCGCGACGGCGAACTCCCGGGAGTACGGCTTCTTCAGCGGCACGACGTCGCCGTGCTCGTCGATCTTCCGCGCCACGCGAAGGACGTAGCGGCCTGGCGGCACCCCGGGGACGGACCACGAGGACGCCATCGAGCGCGCGACGGTCGTGCGTGCGCCGTCCTCGACCTTCTGCAGCTCGGAAAGGACGGGGAACGCGACCGGGAGCCCGGCGTCGCGCTCGGCCGTCTTCCGGTAGACGGAAACGGCCACCTCGCCCGCCTCCGAGCCGCCGGCGGCGCGCCGCCTGATTCCGACCGAGACACAGCCGTCGAGTGCGAGCGGTGCGAGGGCAACGAGCAATAGCCCGGCCACCGGGCGGACGAAACGGGCGAAGCGCATCAGGCGGGATGCTCGTCCCGCGCGCGGAGCCGTGTCAACCGTGCCGAGCGGCGCGTCGTCCGCCGCAGCGCCCCAGGGGGCCCGCCGCTCGGCGGGAACCCGGTCGAATCGCGCGTTCCCGGACCGGTCGCGGTCTGGATTCGCTCCGATGGTGCACCATCGGCCCCGGGCGCGTATCCTTGCGCCATGGCGTCCCCCCCCACGAGGTCGGCCGGCGTGAGGGAACCGTCGCCCCGCGGCGCGGCCGGCCCTCACCTGGCGGACAACATGGGAGAGGTCCACCTCCTCGACCAGCCGATCCTGACGATCGGCGCGGCCCGCGAGAACGACGTGATCGTCCGGCTGCCCGGCGTCTCGCGGCACCACGCTCGCGTCTTGCTCTCCGGGAAGGGGACCTTCTGGCTCGAGGACCTCGGCAGCCGCTACGGATCGACGGTGAACGGAGCCGTCGTCTCGCGCGTCCGGCTCGCCCACGGCGACGAGATCGCCCTGGGGGCGTGGCGCGCCACCGTGAACCTCGAGTAGCGCCGCCGGCCGCGCCGCGGCCGATCGACTAACATCGCTCGACCGATACGGGAGGACGACCGCCGGGATGCCGCTGGCCGAAGGGACACGACTGGGGAACTGCCGCCTCGTCCGGAAGCTGGGCGAGGGCGGGATGGCCGAGGTCTGGGAAGCGATCGACCTCTCGCTCGAGCGCCGCATCGCGGTGAAGGTCGTCAAGGAGACGATCTCGAGCCTGCCGGAGTTCGACGCGCGCTTCCGGCGCGAGGCGAAGACCGCGGCCCAGCTCGAGCACCCGAACATCCTCCCGATCTACGGCTTCGGCGTCGAGGAGGGGATCGCCTACATCGAGATGCCGTACCTCTCGGGAGGGACGCTCGGATCGCGCCTCGACGCGGGGCCGCCGCCGTCGCCCGAGACCGTCTGCGACTGGGTCGAGGCGCTCGCGTCCGCGCTCGACGCGGCGCACGCGCGCGGGATCATCCACCGCGACATCAAGGCCGTGAACGTCCTCTTCGACCAGAGCGGACGGATCGTCCTCGGCGACTTCGGCCTGGCGAAGAACGTCGCGGACCGATCGGGGCTGACCGCGACCGGGACCCTCATGGGGACGCCGATGTACCTCTCCCCGGAGCAGGCGCGCGGGCAGTCGCTGACGCCGGCCTCGGACCAGTTCTCGCTCGGTGTCCTCGCCTACCGGATGCTGGCGGGCCAGCTCCCGTGGGGGCCGAACGCGGCCCCGGCCGTCGTGATGATGCGGATCGTCGCGCAGGCGCCGCCCGCGCCCTCGTCGCTCCGGCCGGACCTCCCGCCCGCGGTCGACGCCGTCTTCGAGAGGGTCCTCGCGAAGGAGCCGACCGGACGCTACGAAAGCTGCGGGGCCTTCGCCGAGGCCCTCCGGGCGGCGCTCGCGCCGTCACCCGCCCGCGCCTTCGCCGACGCGCCGACCGTCGTCGCGTCGCAGCCCATCCTCGTCGCGGCGCCCGCTCCGGCTCCGGCGCCCGCAGCGCCCCGCCCGAGGGCGCGTCCTGCCGCGCCGGTTCCTCCTCCCGCCCCGCGGAGATCGGGCCTCGTCGTCCTCCTGGTCCTCTTCCTCGGCGTCAACTCCGTCGTCCTGGCGCTCGTCGTCTGGGACAAGGTCGCGCCGAAGCTGCCCTGGGCCTCTCCGGCCCCGACCGAGACGCCGGTGCCAGCCGTCGCCGCCACGCCGACGCCGGAGCCCACGCAGGACCCGGAACCCTTTCCGATCGTCGTCGTCGAGCCGACGGCGGCCGCGGAAGTGGCGACGCCGACTCCGACCGAGACGCCGACGCCCGAGCCGACCCCGACACCGACCGAGGTGCCGACGCCGACCGTCCCGCCGGCGCTCCCCCCGGGAGCGATCCCTCCGGTCCGCTCCTCGGACGTCCGCCCGGTCTTCGAAGAGGAGCTGATGCGGCGCCACGCCGGCCTGAGCGGACAGGTCGAGCTCGAGGTCCTGGTGAACTCCGACGGGAGCGTCGGATCGATCCGCGTCGTTCGGGGGGTCGCCGACGAGGTCGACGCGGTCGTCGCCGAGGCGGCCCGGCAACAGCTCGCATACACGCCGGCCTCTCTCAAGGGGAAGCCGATCGCGGCGAAGAGCCGCGTCGTCGTGGGCGTCCGATTCCGCGTCGCGCCCCGCTGACACCTCAGGCGACGGCCGGGCTCCGTTCCCCCGCCCGGCAGACGACCTCCTCGTTGGGAGGGGCGCCCGCGAGCCGGAGCGCCCGTCCCGGCTTCATCCCCTTCGCGACGGCGACCTTCCCGTCGGGGAAGAAGTCCGCGAACGAAGGCTCCGGGGTCGCTTCCAGCCGCGCAGCCACCGCCTCCCCCTTCGCCGTGTCGAGCGCCAGGCCGTGGGCGGCGAGGTCCCCGCACATCTTGTGCCGAAGGAGGTGGATCCGCTGGAGCGTGGAGAGGTAGGCGCCCCGCCACACTGCGAGGAACGGACGGTGGTCCATCGGGTTCACCGAGAGGACCTTCCTCTGGCGGTTCGCCGGGAGGAACGCGTAGAGGCTCACCTCGGGATGCTGGCGGAGGACCCAGCGCCGGGTCGTCTCGAATCGCGTGTACGAGACGGTCCGGATGTCCTGATCGGCGTTGTAGAGGACCCCCCGGCGGCTCGCGAAGCCGGCAGCCCCCTTCGAGACGTACGGGACGAGCGGGTCGAGGACGAAGATCAGGTCCGCCCCCTTCCGGATCGCCTCGGTGAAGTCGGACGTCCGGGTGACGGCGCCGTCGACGTAGTAGCGCTCTCCGATCTTCGTCGACGAGAACGCCGGGTTGATGCTGAGCGACGCCTGGATCGCGAGGCTGATCGGCACGTCGTCGAGGCCGGGCTCGCCGAAGAGGACGTGCTCGCGGGCATCCTGGTCGGTCGCTCCGACGAACAGGCGGCGCGGCAGCCTGCGGAAGTCGTTCGTGGCCCCGGGCCGGGTGAAGAGGTAGCGGAGCATCGCCTCGTAGCCGTCCGCGCGGAACGGCGCCGCGAGGAAGTCCGAGTAGTCGAGGAAGAGCGACGACAGCGAGGGGCTGACCCGTCCGCGGACGAGGTCTGCGAGGCCGGCTGCGAGCGCCCGCGTCGTCGTCTCCAGCGGCGCCGCGAGACTCGCGAGGTTGACGTGCGACATCTTCAGGAGCGAGAGGTCGCAAGGAGGGATGCGCTCGCAGCCGGGGCCGGCGATGGAAGCCATGAACTCGTCGATCGAGTAGCCGTTCGCGAGGATCCCCGTCAGGACCGCGCCCGCGCTGATCCCGAAGTACATGTCGAAGGCGTTCAGGGCGCCGGGCGGGAGACAGTCGGCCAGGCACTTCAGCGCGCCCATCTCGAAATAGATGCCGGTGATCCCGCCCCCGGAGGCGCAGAGCGCCCTCGATCCGACGCGGCGGCCGGTCGTCATCCGGAGGAGCTCGTCGACGACGAGGCGTCCGAGCTCGGCCGAGGGCGGGAGGCGGGGACCGCGGCGCTCGCCTGCGCCGGGGGAGGGGTCCCGGAGGACCCGCCCGACGCCGCGGGCGCCGAGCTGACGGATGCGGTCGTCTACGACGACGGAGTCGGGTCCCGAGAGGAGGGCGAGGATGCGATGGAAGCCGAAGCGAAGCTCCGGGTCGGGCTCGGCGTCCATCAGGTCGAGGAGGCGGAGGGAGCGGGCGAAGCTCTCCTCGTGCCGTGAGGCGGGTCCCGGAACCGCGCGAAGGTCGAGGAGGACCCCGTTGAAGTACTCGCGGTGAAGCGCCTCGTGGGCTTCGACCGGGTCCTGCCTGAGGACGAAACGGAAGTCGGCATCGCCTGCTCGAAGGACGGTCGACCCGTCCTCGCGGGTACGGGTCGCGCCGGGCTGCGCCGAAAGCGCCCCGAGCAGGCTGTCGGAGTGGGCGCGGCTCGGGGCGAAGTAGAGCAGCTTCTTGCGGACCGGCCGTCCCGTGGTCAGGTCCCGCCCTTTTCTCGCCACGCTGCACCCCCTCGCCGTGCCGCGGCGGCCGCTCGATCCGCCCTTCCGGCAATCTCCGCCATTTGCCGCGAGGCGTCAAGCCGCTCCGTCCTGCCGGGGCGCGGGTCGCGGACTCTCGGCGGGACCGGCCGGCTCCGGGGTCTTCCCGTGTGAAACTACGCCGGAGGAGGAGAGGCCAGATGCCGACCGCGCGCGAACGAATCGCCCTCTGGGGGCGGACGATCTTCAGGATCCTCGGACAGAACCGGCTCAGCCAGGCGGGCGTCGTCGTCACGACGGCGACCGGGATCTCGATGGTCTTCCTCTGGGTGATCGAGCTGCTCCGCGGCGGCCACGGGCATCCCTACTCCGGGATCATCCTCTTCATGATCCTGCCCGGCCTCTTCGTGGCCGGGCTCCTCATGATCCCCGCGGGCTACATCCTCCAGCGCTGGCGCGACAAGAAGGCCGGCCGGGCCGCCGAGCCGCCCCCGCCGGTCGACTTCGGCTCTCCGAAGGTCCGGCGCGTCGCGACCTTCGTTCTCGCCGCGACGCTCCTGAACGCCACGATCGTCGGCTTCGCCTCCTACAAGGGGCTCGAGGTGATGGACTCCGTGGAGTTCTGCGGCGAGGCCTGCCATACCGTGATGGCCCCGGAGCTCGCGGCCTACCGCGGCTCGCCGCACTCCCGCATCGGCTGCGTCGAGTGCCACATCGGGGAAGGGGCTTCCTGGTTCGTCAAGTCGAAGCTCTCGGGCACGCGCCAGGTCTTCGCGGTCGCCTTCAAGACCTACTCGAAGCCGATCCCGTCGCCCGTGCACCACCTCCGGCCGGCGCGCGAGACGTGCGAGCAGTGCCACTGGCC
>JAKPXO010000086.1 GCA_029567505.1 Acidobacteriota bacterium | reverse complement strand
GCCGCGATGACCCCCGCCGCCTCCGCGACGGCCTCGTCGAGCGGGACGCGCCCCATCCGCATCGCGAGGCCCTTCGAGACGGCGATCGCCTCCGGCCCGCCGAGGAGGAGGGCGTCGATGACGCGCTCCACCTCGGCGTCGAGCTCCGCGTCGGCGACGACGGCGTGGACGAGCCCCGCGCGAAGCGCCTCCTCGGCGCCGAACCGCTCGCCCGTCAGGAACCAGCGGCGCGCGTGCGACTCGCCGACCTTGCGGACGACGAAGGGCGAGATGACGGCCGGGACGATCCCGAGCCGGACCTCGGTCGTCCCGAGGAGCGTCCCCTCCGCGCAGACGGCCACGTCGCAGACGGCCACGAGGCCCGTGCCCCCGCCGAGCGCGGCCCCGTGGATGCGGCCGACGACCGGCTTCGGGCAGGAGTCGATCGCGAGGAACATTCGGCCGAGCGCCTCGGCGTCGCGCCGGTTCTCCTCCTCGCCCCAGGCCACCATCCTCTTCATCCAGGTCAGGTCGGCGCCGGCGCAAAAGGACTTCCCCTCGCCCGCGAGGACGACGACGCGTGTCGAGGCGTCCGACGCGAGCTCCTCGAACGCCGCGGTGACCTCCGCAATCAACGCATCGTCGAACGCATTCCGGAGCTCGGGCCTCGCGAGAACGACGCGGACGACACCGGCGCGCGTGCGCTCCAGGCGGAGCGACGCGCTCAACGCAGGACCTCGATCGTCCCGGACGCCGCGATCGGGAGCTTCACGTCGCCCGTGCCGAGCTTCAGGACGATCTCACCGGTCAGCCGTCCCGAGAGCCTCCCTCCCGAGGTCACCGCCTTCCCCGCGGCGGCGAGCGCGGCGGCGTTCGAGACCGTCAGCGGGAGGGCGATCTCGTTCTCGCGAGACGGGCGGACGATGACTCCCTGCCGGCTCCCGCGCGCGACCACGCGGCCGCCCGAGGCCAGCTCGTAGCGGAGGCCCCGGAGGGAGACGTCGAATCGGAACGGGTTGAAGACCGCCAGGCGGGCCTCTCCCTTCGTCTCGGCCAGGCCGAGGCCCGAGATGCGAGAGCCGGCGAACCGGACGAAACCGTCGGCGAGCTCGCGGTGCGCGACGAGGTCCGCCGTGCCGGGCCGGAGCGCGCCGGCGGCGTCGACGGTCGCGGCCGTCCCGGCCTCGCCGGCGAGGGTCCCCTTCAGCGTGACCGGGAGGGTGACGGGGCTCCCCCGCTCGACGATCGCCTTCGGCACCGCCGCGAGGTCGATCTCGGCCAGGAAGACCACGTCGAACCCGTTGGCCGAAGGTTGCACGGCGACCTTCACCGGCTGGACGAGCGGAACCGGAGCGCCCCAGGCCGTCGTCTCGCCCCGGAATTTCTGCGTCGCCCCGCGCGCCGCGCGCGGGAGCGTCGTCCGCACGAAGAGGAAGGCCTTCTGCCGCGTGAGCGCCGTGACCTCGATCGACCGGATCGTCCCCTTCGGCGGCGCGGCGGCCGAGGCCGGGAGGGACGCGAGGAGCGACGCGAGGAGGATCCGAAGGAACCGACGGCGGTTCACGTCGCGCCTCACATCCGGAAGACGCCGAACGACGTCTTCGCGATCGGGGCGTTGTGACAGACGGAGAGGGCGAGGGAGAGGACCTTTCGGGTCTCGGCCGGGTCGAGGATCCCGTCGTCCCAGAGCCGGGCCGTGGCGTAGTAGGGGCTCCCCTCGGACTCGTACTTCTCGAGGGTCGGTCGCTTGAACACGGCCTCTTCCTCCGGGGACATCGGCGGCTGTCCCTGACGTTGGCGTTGCTCGTTCTTGACGGTCGAGAGGACCCCGGCGGCCTGCTCGCCCCCCATCACGCTGATCCTCGAGCCGGGCCAGCTGAAGAGGAACCGCGGCTGGTAGGCGCGCCCGCACATGCCGTAGTTGCCGGCGCCGAAGGAGCCGCCGACGAGGAGCGTCATCTTCGGGACGGCGGCGTTCGCGACGGCGTGGACCATCTTCGCGCCGTCCTTGGCGATGCCGCCGTGCTCGTACGCCTTTCCGACCATGAAGCCGGTGATGTTCTGGACGAAAAGGAGCGGCACGCGCCGCTGGCAGGCCATCTCGATGAAGTGGGTCCCCTTGAGAGCCGACTCGGAGAAGAGGACCCCGTTGTTCGCGAGGACGCCGACCGGCATTCCGTGCAGCCGGCCGAAGCCGCAGACGAGCGTCGACCCGTAGCGCGGCTTGAACTCGTGGAGCCGCGAGCCGTCGAGGAGGCGCGCCAGGACCTCGCGGATCTCGAGCGGCCTCTTCAGGTCGCGCGGCAGGAGGCCGTAGAGCTCGTCGGGCGCGTAGAGGGGCTCCTCGGGCTGGACGACGTCGCCGGAGACGGTCTTGATCGTGTTCAGGCGCGCGACGATCTCCCGGACCATCTCGAGCGCCTCGGCGTCCGAAGAGGCGAGGAAGTCGGCCACGCCCGAGATCCGCGTGTGGACGTCTCCCCCGCCGAGCTCCTCGGCCGTGACGGACTCTCCCGTCGCCGCCGCGACGAGCGGGGGGCCGGCGAGGAAGATCGTCCCCTGCCCCTTGACGATGACGACCTCGTCCGACATCGCCGGGACGTAGGCGCCGCCGGCCGTGCAGGAGCCGAGGACGGCGGAGATCTGCGGAATCCCGGCCGCCGACATCCGGGCCTGGTTGTAGAAGATCCGTCCGAAGTGGTCCCGGTCGGGGAAGACCTCGGCCTGGAGCGGCAGGAACGCGCCGCCCGAGTCGACGAGGTAGACGCACGGGAGGTGATTCTCGAGCGCGACCTCCTGGGCGCGGAGGTGCTTCTTCACGGTGATCGGGAAGTAGGTCCCCCCCTTCACCGACGGGTCGTTCGCGACCACCATGACGTCCCGGCCTGAGACGCGCCCGATCCCCGTGACGAGGCCGGCGCCAGGCGCCTGGCCGTCGTACATTCCGTCCGCGGCCAGCGGCGAGAGCTCGAGGAAGGCCGTCTCGCGATCGAGGAGCCTCTCGATCCTCCCGCGAACGGAGAGCTTCCCGAGCTCCGCCTGGCGTGCGGCGCCCCGCGTGCCGCCCCCTTCGCGCGCCGTGGCGACGCGCTCACGCAGCTCGCGCGCGAGGCCTTCGTTGTGGACACGGTTCTGAAGGTAGTCCTCGGACGTGGAATCGACCCGGCTGACGAGAACGTCGCTCACCGGGCGATTCTAGCGGCCGGTTCCCGGGACCCGGGCGCGCCTTCTCCGCGCGCCCCGGCGTCCCCCGCGGTCAGCGGACCGCTGCGGCCTCGTGCGGTCGCGCGAGGTCCCGGACCGAATCGATGACCGCCGTGGTCGTCGTCCCGGGCGGGAAGACCGCCTTCACGCCGGCGGCCGTGAGGCCCGGGATGTCCTTCTCGGGAATGATCCCGCCGACGACGACCGAGACGCCCTCGGCGCCGCGCCGCCCGAGCGCGGAGATGACCTCGGGAACGAGGACGTTGTGCGCGCCGGAGAGGATGGAAAGGCCGACGACGTCGACGTCTTCCTGAACGGCTGCGGCGGCCACCTGCTCGGGGGTCTGCCGGAGGCCTGTGTAGATGACTTCCATCCCGGCGTCGCGCAGGGCGCGCGCGACGACCTTCGCGCCGCGGTCGTGGCCGTCGAGGCCGGGCTTGGCGATGAGGACTCGAAGTGGTCTTCCCGTCATGGCGGTTGAATTCTAACCGGCCTTGGGACTGGTTCCTGCTAGATTCTCCCCATGCGGCGCCGGATCGGGGACGTCCTCGTCGGGGGAAAAGCCATCTCCCAGGAGCTGCGGGACCGGGCCCTCGCGCTTCAGCTGAAGCAAAAGGGGCGGCTCTGCACGAACCTCCTGGAGCTCGGCGGCGTCCGCGAGGACCTGCTCCTGCGCGCGCTCGCCGTGCAGTACGGCGTCGCCACCTGCACGGCCGCCGACCTGGCCGAGATCCGTCCCGACATCCTCCGTCTCGTCCCGGCCAAGCTCGCCGCGAATCTCTTCGTCGTCCCGTTCAAGAGGCTCGGCCGAAACCTCTCCCTCGCCATGCGAGACCCGAAGGACCTTCCGGCCATCGACGAGGTCTCCTTCCTGACGGGACTCGCGATCACCCCGTTCGTCGCGCTCGACCTCCGGATCCAGCTCGCGCTCCAGAAGCACTACGGGATCGCCATCGACCCGCGCTACGCCGACCTCGCCGCCCGTCTCGAAGCGGGAGGCGGGGTGCTCCCGGTGCCGCCGCCGCGCACGCCCCGCCCGCTCGTCCGCTCCTCGTCGGCCGGAACGCGCGCCGTCGCCCCCGAGTCGCCGCCCGTCCCCGTTCCGGCCCCCCCCGCGGCGCAGCCCGCGCCGCTGCCGGCTCCCGCGCCCGATCCCGCTCCGCCGACGGCCCCGAAGCCCGCCGCCCCGGCCGAGATCGAGATGGAGGCGCACGAGGAAGAACGCCTGCGGATCAGCGGCCCGATCGTTCTTCCCCCCGAGCCGACCGACGCCGTCGGCGGCGAGGAAGTGGCGCCGCTCGTCGCAGAGGCGGCTCCGGCGAGCCTCGTCGACTGCCTCTCGCGCGCCGAATCGCGGGACGAGATCGCCGCGGCCGTCCTTCGCGAGGCCGGTCGCCTCCTCCGGCGCGCCGCCCTCTTCATCGCGCAGGCGGAGCGGGTCATCGGGTGGGCGGCCGTGCCGGAGCCTCCCGACGGGCTCCGGTCGTTCTCGATCGGCTTCGCCGAGCCCTCCCTCTTCGCATCGCTCCGAAACACCGACGGCTTCTACGTCGGCCCCTGCCCCGACCTGCCCGGCAACCGGAAGATCCTGGAGGCCCTCGGGTCGGACTACCCGGCGCACGTGGCGGCCGTGCCGGTGACGCTCAAGGGGAAGAGCGTCCTGTTCCTCCTCGGCGAGGTTCGCCCCGGCGAGACTCCCCCGAAGGCGATGGAGCTGAAGCGGCTCGGAGCGCTGACGGCGATCGCGCTCGAGATCCTTCTCCTTCGGAACAAGCTCCGTAGCCTCTAGCAGGGACTTGGCTTACACTTCGCGCGAATGATCAAGAACGACCTCGTCAACCGCGTGACCGAGGAGACCGGCGTCCCGAGGGTCCAGGCGTCCCGGGCCGTCGAGACGATCATCGAGGCGATGCGCCGTTCGCTCGCCGGAGGCGGACGGATCGAGCTTCGCGGCTTCGGGGTCTTCCTCGTGAAGCGGCGGAAGCGCGGGATCGGGCGCAACCCGAAGCGTCCCGACGAGCAGGTCGAGATCCCGCCCGGCTTCACGATCCGTTTCAAGCCCGGAAAGGAGCTCCGCGACCTGATGATCGTGGAGCCGGCGGCACCCGCCGCCGAGCCTGCGGTCCCCTCCACCCCGGAGCCGGCCTGAGCGGCCTCTTCCCGCCGCAGCTCCCGCACCCCGCGACCGAGGAACCGGGTCCCGTCGTTTCGTCGTCCGACCCGGCCGTCGGCCTCCTGGACCCCGCGAAGCCAGCCCCGCCCGGTCGCCGGGAGCGCTGGTGGCTCCACGTCCTCCTCCTCGTCCTGACGTTCGGGACGACGTCGTACGTCGGCCTTCAGCTCGCCGCCGGATACGACCCGCGCCTCGCCGTCGTCGACCCGCGCTCCGGGGTCCTCGGCATCACGCCCGAGCTCGTCCTCGCCGGACTCGCCTACTCCGTCCCGCTGCTCCTCATCCTCCTGGCCCACGAGCTGGGGCACTACCTCGCCTGCCGGAAGTACGGCGTCGACGCCTCCCCCCCGTACTTCCTCCCGTTCCTTCCGATCGTCCCCCTTCCGGGGACGTTCGGCGCCTTCATCCGCGTCCGCGAGCCGATCCGCGAGAAGAAAGTCCTGTTCGACATGGCGGTCGCGGGCCCGATCGCCGGGTTCCTGGTCGCCCTCCCGATTGCGGCCTGGGGCATCTGGCACACGCGCGTGGATTTCGACCCGCCCGCCGAGGGGACCATCTACTTCGGCTATCCGCTCGCCGTGAAGCTGCTCCAGCTCCTCCTGACGGGGCACACCTTTTCGAGCGTTCACGTCGTCGAGCACCCAGCCTTCCTCGCCGCCTGGTGGGGCTTCCTCGTCACCGCCATCAACCTGATCCCGGCCGGACAGCTGGACGGGGGACACGCGATCTACGCGGTCTTCGGGAGCCGCCACCGGCTGCTGCGATGGCCGGTCCTCCTCGCCCTCGCCGGCCTCGGGTTCCTCTATCCGGGGTGGTGGCTCTGGGCCGCCATCGTCCTGTTCCTGACCCGCCTCCGGCGGCCGCCCGTCCTCGACGAGGACGTCCCGCTCGACCCTCGCCGGAAGGCGGTCGCGGCGGGCGTCGCCCTTCTCCTCGTGCTGAGCTTCGTCCCGGTGCCGTTCCGCGAGCTAGATGACGTCGCGCCGCTTCGCGCGCCAGTGGAACGTGGCGGGACCGTCGTTCACGAGCTCGACCTCCATCGCGGCGCCGAAGCTTCCGGTCGCGACCGGGACTCCGGAGGCGCGAAGCGCCGCGAGGTAGCGGTCGAAGAGGGGGCGCGCCTCCTCCGGCCGGGCAGCTCCCTCGAAGCCGGGCCGCCGACCGCGTGAGAGGTCCGCGCCGAGCGTGAACTGGGAGACCGCGAGGACGGCGCCGCCGACCTGCGTGACGTCGAGGTTCATCTTCCCCTTCTCGTCCTCGAAGACGCGCAGCTCGACGGTCTTCCGCGCCGCCTCGTCCATCGCGTCGGGCCCGTCGCCCGGCTCGACGCACCCGAAGACGAGAAGGCCTCGCCCGATCTCTCCGACGGCTTCGCCGCCGACCCGGACGGCGGCGCGGGAGACGCGCTGAAGGAGGAGGATCATGGCGCCGATTCTCGCAGGGAGGCGGCGCAGCCCCTCTGATATCCTCGCCCGCCACTCGATCTCGAAGGCAGGAGGAACGCCCATGGCGGGTTCCGTGAACAAAGTCATCCTCGTCGGTCACCTCGGGGCCGACCCCGAGATGAAGGCGCTCCCCTCGGGGATGCAGATGGCGAAGCTGCGCGTCGCCACGTCGGAAACGTGGACGGACAAGACGTCGGGCCAGCGGCAGGAGAAGACCGAGTGGCACAACGTCATCGTCTACGACAAGCTCGCCGGGATCTGCGAGCGGTACCTCTCGAAGGGGCAGCTCGTCTTCATCGAGGGGTCGATCCAGACGCGGAGCTGGGACGACAAGGAGACGGGCCAGAAGCGCTACATGACCGAGATCAAGGCGCGCGACATGCGGATGCTCGGCGGGCGGCCCGACGGCGCCCGGGGCAGCGCCGGAGCGCCGTCGGCGCCGGAGCCGCCGATGGACGGCGACCCGGACGACAGCGTCCCGTTCTGAGGCTCAGAACCCGAAGTCGGCGTCGTCCCGACGCCTCCGGGGTTTCGCCAGGTCCTCGAGCCACGACTCCCCTTCGGCCCGGAGGGCGTTCCACGCCTCCGGGCCGAATCGCGTGCGGGGATGTCCGTCGCAGCGGCGTCGGAGCGCGGCGATCCGCTCGAGCGCGGCCGGCTCCCGGTCGATCCTCTCCGCGGCGAGCGCCTCTGCCGCCGCGGCTGCGGCGTCGAGTCCCTGCGAGGCGATGAGGAGATCGCAGCCCGAGCGAGCGGCGCGGACGGCCCTCTCCGGGA
>JAKPXO010000085.1 GCA_029567505.1 Acidobacteriota bacterium | reverse complement strand
CCTGGCGAAAGGGCGAGGCGCTCGAGCTCGAGGCGTGGGACGGCTACTGGGGCGCCGCGCCGAGCCTCCGGAGGCTCCGGGTCGTTCCCCTGCCTCCCGACGTCGACGGCATCGAGGCCGTCGCCCGGGGTGAAGCCGAGGTCGCCGAGCTCCCCGCCACCTCCGCGCGCCGCACGTCCCGGGGCGACGTCCGGATCGTCTCCTCGCCGGGACTGACGACCTTCTACCTCTGGATGAACGGTCCGAGGATGATCGGCGGCCGGCCCAACCCCTTCGCCGACGCCCGGGTCCGCCGGGCCGCCGCGCTCGCAGTCGACCGGGCCCGACTCGCCCGCGCGGCCACGGGTACCGACGCGACGGCGGCGCCTCAGCTCGTTCCCCCGACGGTCTACGGTCACGTCCCCGCGATGACGGCCCCCGCCCACGACCCGGAGGCGGCCCGGGCCCTGCTGCGGTCCACCGGTTTCTCGCTGCCGGTCGAGGCGACGCTCGCCTACCGCGCCGTCGGAACCGAAGACCCCGCCGCCCGGCTCCTCCAGGAGATGCTCGAGACGGCGGGCTTCCGCGTCACGCTTCGTCCCGTCCCCTGGGACCAGATCCAGGCCGAGCTGCGCGACGGGCGGCTCTCCCTCTTCTTCGGAGGGTGGGTCTTCGACGGCCCTGATGCGGGCGGTTTCCTGCGCGACTGCTTCCGGAGCCGCGGGCCGGACGGCCTCACCGGCTTCTTCAACCCCGGTTACAGCCACCCCGAGATCGACCGTCTCGTCGATGCCAGCTACGGCGCCTTCTTCCGGACCTCGCGGCTCCTGATCCTCGAGGAGACGATGAGGATTGCGAACGAGGACGCCCCGCTCGTCCCGCTCTTCCACCGGCCCGACGCCTGGGCCGTCGCCCCGGGCCTCCTCTGGGAGCCCCGGCCCGACGGGAAGGTCCTCGCTGCCGAGATGCGTCCGGCCGGCGCCCCGGGCTCCTGAGCGTCGACACCCGGCATTGCGACCCGCTCTCGAACCCCTGCTCCCGGTTCCGCCGTACTGTCTCGTCGAAAGAGGTCTCGAAAGATGAACAGCGAACGCCCCCGTTCCCTCCCCCGCCGCGTCCTCTCGGCCATCGGCCGGGGGCTCGCCTTCGTCCGCAACACCTTCCTCAACGTCCTCGCCCTCTCGTTCGTCGTCGGCCTCCTCGCCGCGCTCTTCGCCGGCGGGCCGAAGGTCGAGAAGGGCTCGGCCCTCGTCCTCGTCCCGAAGGGCAACATCGTGGAGCAGCTCTCCGCGAAGTCCCCGAGCGACCTCGTCGAGAATCTCGCGGGGGGCGGCACGGAAGAGACGCTCCTCAAGGACGTCATCGACGCCCTCGCGGCCGCGAAGACGGACGAGAGGATCTCGTCGGTCTACCTGGACCTCGACGAGATGGGAGGCGCCGGGATGACGGTCCTGGAGGACGTCGCCGCCGCCCTCGCCGACTTCCGGTCGTCGGGAAAGAAGGTCGTCGTCGCCGGGGACCTCTTCGACATGCGCCGCTACTTCCTCGCCGCCCAGGGCGACGAGCTCCTCCTCCACCCGCAAGGGATGGTCCTCATCGAGGGCTTCGGCCGCTACCGGAGCTACTACAAGGACGCCATCGACCGGCTCGGCGTCACCTGGAACGTCTTCCGTGTCGGCGAGTACAAGTCGGCCGTGGAGCCGTTCCTGCGGAACGACATGTCCCCCGAGGCGAAGGAAGCCGACCTCGAGTGGATGGGCGACCTCTGGCGGGCGTACCTGGCTTCCGTCGCGAAGGCGCGGAAGACGACCCCCGAGGAGCTCACGGCCCTCATCGAGCAGCTCCCCGAGCGGCTGAAGGCCTCCGGCGGCGACCCGGCCAAGCTGGCGCTCGACGCGAAGCTCGTCGACCGGCTCGCGACGCGCGACGAGGTGCGGACGCGGATGATCGAGCTGGCCGGCGAAGACGCGAAGTCGAAGTCGTTCCGGCAGGTCGCCATGGGCGACTACCTCGAGGCGCTCGGCAGCGACCGTCCCGGCGCGAAGGGGAAGGGGGACGCGGTCGCCGTCGTCGTCGCGAAGGGTGAGATCGTCGACGGAACGGCCGGCCCGGGCCGCGTGGGCGGCGACTCGACGGCGAAGCTGATCCGGCAGGCCCGCCAGGACGAGAAGGTCAGGGCGATCGTCCTGCGCGTCGACAGCCCCGGCGGGAGCGCGTTCGCCTCCGAGGTGATCCGCCGCGAGCTCCAGCTGGCGCGCGAGGCGAAGAAGCCCGTCGTCGTCTCGATGGGCTCCGTCGCGGCCTCGGGCGGCTACTGGATCTCCACCTCCTCCGACGAGATCTGGGCGAGCCCGGAGACGATCACGGGCTCGATCGGCATCTTCGGGATGTTCCCGACGATCGAAAAGCCGCTCGCGAAGTACCTCGGCATCCGCGTCGACGGCGTCGGGACCACGCCGTGGGCCGGCCTCCGGATCGACCGGGAGCTTCCGCCCCGGGCCGGCGAGGCGATCCAGGCGATGATCGACCAGGGCTACGAGGAGTTCCTCGAGCGCGTCGGGAAGGCCCGGAAGATGACGCGCGACCAGGTCGACAAGATCGCCCGCGGCCGCGTCTGGAGCGGCGCCGACGCGAAGGGGATCGGCCTCGTCGACCACCTCGGCGGCCTCGGCAAGGCGATCGAGTCGGCGGCGGCGAAGGCGAAGCTCGGGAAGAGCTACCGCGTGACGTACGTGGAGAAGGAGAAGTCGCTCAAGGAGAAGCTCCTCTCGAGCCTCTCCGTCCGCGCGACGCGCCTCGCGGCCGCATTCGGGTACGCCCTCGCGCCGGCGGCCGAGACCGCCGACGGCCCCGGAGCCGCGCTCCTCGGCGCCGTCGCGGCGGAGGTCGGCCAGCTCTCCGTCTGGAACGACCCGCGTGGCGTCTACGCCCACTGCCTCTGCGAGGTGAAGTAGCCCGGCGTCCGGTGCGAGCCGGGCGAGCCCGCCGCTCCGATCGATCCGAAGGCCCCGCCGCGACGTCGCGGCGGGGCCTTTCCCTTTCGGGCACGTCAGCGCGCGAGCCGGATCCCCTTCGCGAGCGGCCCGAGCTCGACGTCCTGCGGCAGGTGCGATCCCTCCACCCAGACGATCCGCTGGCGAATCGTCGTCTCGAGGAGATCGTGGACGGCTCCCTCGACCTCCCGGGTGTCGGACATCAGGCGCTGCGCGTTCCACCGGACCGCCTCCCGCGAGTGCTTTCGGCCGGCCGACCAGACCTGGAACGGGACAACGAGCCGGCTCAGGAACGACATCGCCTCCTCGGCCCCGAGGAGACCCTCGTCTTTCGCGCCCGGCCCCAGGATGAGGACGACCGCCCGTCGTCCGTTCCCCTTCGCCGCCTCGAGCCCCGCGACGACCACGGCGTCCGCCAGCCGCTGACCGATCGGTGGCTTCTCGGACAAGGAAAGGAGGGCGTTCATGAGACCCGAGGGCGTCGCCGCCCTGTAGGCGGACCAGGGCGTCGACGGGAAAAGGCTCGCGACCATCTCCTTCTGGGCCGTCATCCGGGCCACGGGACGCTGCATCCAAAACCGGAGATCGACGGGGACAGAGAGGCGAGAGGCGCGGGCGAAACCCCGGCGTCGCCAGTTGGACGTTCCGCCACCGAACACCGAGGCGAAGTTGGAGTCGTACTCGTCGGCGGTTCGGCTCGCAGCCCGCCTCAGCTGCCGGATCGCGCTCCCCTCGACGACGAAGACGACGTCGACGCCCGCGGCTTCCACGCCCTCCACCTCGAGCGGGACTCCCCGCGCCTCGAGCCAGCCCGTCATCTCGGCTGCGGACGGAGGCGAGGCCTCTCCCTCCAGCTCCACCGGAATCGCCGTCAGCTCGGCCAGCGCCTCGGACCGCTTCGAGCCGCCGAAGATCAGCTCCGCCGAGGCGGACACGCCTTCCCCGAACTCGAGCTCCGCGCGGAGGAAGTGGACCTGGGCCGGCTCGTGAGGAGGCAGCTCGATCCGGCGCGGATCGGCGATCGGGAGCGGCTCCCCGTCGAACGTCACCGACAGCGCCTTCGGCACCTCTCCGACGAGCGCCCGCCACGTCAGGCGCGCCACCCGTCCCGTGCCGCCCCGTCCCGCCTCGAGGACGAGGCTCGCTTCCGCGGTCGGCCGCGGCAGGTTGATCAGCTGCCGAGCCCGGCCGAGCTCCTTCCCCGCAGCGTCCCAGGCCACCGCCACGAGCTCATGCGGGGCCGGATCGCACCCGAGGTCCACCGCCGCCCGGAACGGCTCGCGCAGCTCGGCGACCGGCCGGCCGTCGAGAAGGAGCGAGACCCTGTCGACGCCTCCGCTCGCCATCAGCTCCACGTTCACGACTCCGATCACGAATCCGACGAAGAGCGACGCGAAAGAGACCATCCGTCCTCCCTGTATCCCGGAAAGGACACTCGAGTGACGCTCGCGAAGCACGTGCCACGTCTTCGACAGCGCACGGAAAGGAGGCCGGCCTCCCACGCGCGCCGAGCCCGGGCCGGCCCAGACGCTTCAGCGCGCGAGCCGGATCCCCTTCGCGAGCGGCCCGAGCTCCACGTCCTGCGGCAGGTGCGATCCCTCTACCCAGACGATCCGCTGGCGCAGCAGGTCCTCGCGGAGGTCTGCGAGCGCGGCCTCGAACTCCGCTGCCGTCGAAACCCGTCTCCGCACGCTCCACATCTCCTCGATCGGAGACGACGATGGCCCGACCGACCACGCGAAGAGAGGCACGTTCAGGGCAGCGATGAACTGCGCCGCCGCCGCCGCCGACAGCTCGCTGACATCCTGCGCGGCGGGACCCAGCAGGAGGACGACCGCACGTCGCCGCTCCCTCCCGGCGGCGGCGAATCCCGCCAGCGCGACGGCGTCCGAGATCCGCTGTCCCGGGGCGAAGAAATCTCCGACCTCGATCCCCGTGGCGAGGGTCGGCCCGACGGCCTTCCACTTCCGCGGGAACCACTTCGATGCCGCGAAGCCGTTCCGTCCCCAGTCGAGCACGTTGGAGCCGGGGGCGCCGCCTCCCGCCGGCAGAAGGAAACGGAACTGCAGGTCCTCCCTCGCGGTGGATCTGCTGGGGCCTGCCCTCTTCGAGAAGACGCGGCGGAGCTCGCTGAAGGCGCTCGGCTCGCAGACGAAGACGACGTCGAGCCCGACCTCATCGACGGCCGACGCCCGGAGCGGTCCGCTCTCCGTCGCGAACCAGCCCCCGAGGCCGTCGACCGCGGGAAGCGTCGCTCCCGCGTCCAGCTCCACCGCGACAGCCGTCCGCTCCGAGGGGATATCCGGCAGATCTCTCCCGATCCCGATCTCCGCGACGGCGCGGACTTCGCGGCCGCACTCCACGACCGCGCGGAGAAGGCGGGGGCCTCTCGCGTCCGTAGCGGGCACGACGATCCGATCGGGGTCCGCGGCCGGAATCGTCTGGCCGTCGAGCGTGACATCCACCGAGCCCGGGGGAGCGTCCGTCGGGCAGCTCCAGGTCAGGCGAGCGACCGCCCGTCCCTTCTCGTCGTCCGGCTCGCGCACGAGCCGCGCGCGGGCATTCGCCCGGGGCGCGTTGATCCGCTGGGAACAGCGTCCCAGCTCCCGGCCCTCGGCGTCGGTGGCGATCGCCACGAGCTCCCCCGGAATCGGCACGGCTCCGAGGTCGACCGCGCCGGAGAACGGGCGCCGAAGCTGCGCGACCGACTCTCCGTTCAGGAGAATCTCGACCCTCTCCGTCGCCTCCGGCGCCCGGACCTCGATGTCGACGATGCCGAAGACGAGCCCGAAGACGAGCGTGGCGAAAGAGACCATGGGCTTCCCTCCTCCCCGGGCGACGGACCGGGATCAGCGCGCGAGCCGGATCCTCTTTGCGAGAGGCCCGAGCTCCACGTCCTGCGGCAGGTGCGATCCTTCCACCCAAACGATCCGCTGGCGGAGCGCTGCCTCGAGGAGCTCGTGGACGGCCCCTTCCACTTCCCAGGAGTCGGACATCAGGCGCTGCGCCTTCCACCGGGCCGCCTCCCGGGAGTGCTTCCGTCCGGCCGACCAGACCTGCAGCGGAACTCCGAGCCGAGCCAGGAACGACCTCGCGTCCTCGGCTCCGAGGAGGCCCTCGTCCTTCGCGCCCGGCCCCAGAATGAGGACGACCGCTCGTCGTCCGTTCCCCTTCGCCGCCTCGAGCCCCGCGACGACCACGGCGTCCGCCAGCCGCTGACCGATCGGTGGCTCTTCGGACAAGGAGAGGAGGGCGTACACGAGTCTCCCGGGCGTCAGCGCCCTGAAGGCGAACCAGCGGGTCGACGGAAAGAGGTTCGCGACCATCTCCTTCTGGGCCGTCATCCGGGCCACGGGACGCTGTATCCGAAACCGGAGATCGACGGGGACGGAGAGACGACGACCGCCCGTGCCTCCCCAGCGTCGGAAGGTGGGCGTTCCGCTCGGGCTCTTCCGAGGATCCAGGAACGAGTCCGAGCTGCGGCGGTACTCGTCGGCGCCTCGGCTCGCAGCCCGCCTCAGCTGCCGGATCGCGCTCCCCTCGACGACGAAGACGACGTCGACGCCGGCGGCCTCGACGCCCTCGACCTCGAGCGGGACTCCACGCGCCTCGAGCCAGCCTGTCATCTCGGCGGCGGACGGAGGCGAGGCCTCTCCCTCCAGCTCCACCGGAATCGCCGTCAGATCGGCCAGCGCCTCGGACCGCTTCGAGCCGCCGAAGATCAGCTCCGCCGAGGCGGACACGCCTTCCCCGAACTCGAGCTCCGCGCGGAGGAAGTGGACC
>JAKPXO010000072.1 GCA_029567505.1 Acidobacteriota bacterium | reverse complement strand
CGAGCGAGCAGGGGCTCCGCTACCTCGACTGGGTGAAGAGCCGGATGGAGCTCGTCGAGAAGCTGTCGGGCGGGAAGGTCGGGTACATCCACCTCCCCGACACGGCCCTCGCCGGCAACAGGATGCTCCAGAAGCTCTTCTACTCCCAGGCGTCGAAGCCGGCGCTCCTCGTCGACGACCGCTACAACGGCGGCGGGTTCATCCCCGACCGGATGATCGAGATGCTCTCCCGGACCACCCTCGCGTTCTGGGCCCGCCGCGGCGTCGACGCCATGCGGACCCCCGGCTTCGCCCACGACGGACCGAAGGCGATGCTCGTCAACTCCTACTCGGCCTCCGGCGGCGACGCCCTCCCGTACTTCTTCCGGAAGGAGAAGCTCGGCCCGATCGTCGGAACGAGGACGTGGGGCGGGCTGATCGGCCTCTCGGGAAACGCCGATTTCGTCGACGGCGGGAGCGTCGACGTCCCGACGTTCCGGATCTACGACCACGACGGGAAATGGGTCGTGGAGAACGAAGGGGTCGCTCCCGACGTCGAGGTGTTCGACGTCGCGGAACGGCGCCTCGACGGCGGCGACCCGAGCCTCGAGAAGGGTGTGGAGATCCTCCTTCAGGAGCTCGCGAAGCGGCCGCCGACCCGCCCCTCGCCTCCCGCTCCTCCCCGTCTGGCCGACTGAGGCCCGCCCCGGTGACCCGGCGGCGTGGAATTACTCCACGCCGCCGGGTCCTTCGTGTCGGAAATCGCCTCAGCGCGTAGAAATCCTCAACGATGAGCCCCAAATCGAGACGATCCCCTGCCGAAACGTATCCTTCTGAAAACAGGCACCTTAGCTCTAGAGCCGGAATTCGTGACGTTGAATTTTTCAACTCCGGTTTTCGCTACGAATCGATTCTAGAAGCGTAAAATCAGGCCCACGAGTCACTTACAAAATCTTCAACATTCTGGCCCGGTGCTTGCGAAATTCTCTACGTGGCGGACCTGACGTTCGCCCGGGGGGGTACGAGAGGCCCATGTTGAATACGACAGCGAAGGGGCTGCTCCTGGACACGACGCGCTGCATCGGCTGCGGCGCGTGCGCGCTCGCGTGCAAGGAACGAAACGGGCTCCCGAAAACCTCGGACGCCGTCCTCGAGGACAAGCTGTCCGACAAGACGTTCTCGACGGTGAACCAGGTCGGGAACCGCTACGTGCGGCGCATGTGCATGCACTGCGCGACGCCGTCGTGCGCATCGGCCTGCCCGGTCGCCGCCCTCGAGAAGACCGCGGCCGGCCCCGTCATCTACCACGAGTCGAAGTGCATGGGCTGCCGCTACTGCATGATCGCCTGCCCCTTCGGCATCCCGAAGTACGAGTGGGAGAAGAAGGCGCCGCTCGTCCGCAAGTGCGACCTCTGCGCCGATCGCCTCGCGAAGGGGCTGAAGACGGCCTGCGCGACCGCCTGCCCCACCGGCGCGACGACGTTCGGCGACCGGGAGGCCCTCGTCGCGGAGGCGCGCGCGCGCTTCGCCGCGAACCCCGGCCGCTACCGCGAGCACATCTACGGCTTCGAAGAGGTCGGGGGGACGTCGGTCCTCCTGATCTCCGACGCGAAGCCCGAGGAGCTCGGCTACCCGGCCGGCCTCGACGAGACCCCGCCGCCGCACCTGACCTGGCGGGTCCTCAACATCATCCCCGACATCGTCATGACCGGCGCCGTCCTCCTCGGCGGCATCTACTGGATCCGCAACCGCCGCGACGAGGTCGACGCGGCCGAAGGCCACCACGACGCCTCGACGAAGGGGCACTGAGGAGAGCGACATGCCGAAGCTCGCGCTTCCCCGCCTCACGTTCTGGCGCGGCGTCCTCCTGGCGATCCTCGCCGCCGGGACCTACGCCACGTTCCTCCGCGTCTTCAAGGGGCTCGCCGGCTCCACGAACCTGACCGACGCGTTCCCCTGGGGGCTCTGGATCGGGTTCGACATCCTCTGCGGCGTCGCCCTCGCCGCCGGCGGCTTCACGATCAGCGCCACCGTCTACATCTTCAACCTCGAGAAGTTCCGCCCGATCGTGAGGCCCGCGATCCTGACGGCGTTCCTCGGCTACGTCCTCGTCGTCGTGGCGCTCCTGTTCGACCTCGGGCGCCCCTGGAACGTCTGGCACCCGCTCGTCATGTGGAACCCCCACTCGGTCATGTTCGAGGTCGGGTGGTGCGTGACGCTCTACACGACGGTCCTCGCGCTCGAGTTCAGCCCGGTCGTCTTCGAGCGGTTCAAGATGACGAAGACGCTCCACGTCCTGCACGTGATCATGCCGATCCTCGTCGTCCTCGGCGTCCTCCTCTCGACGCTCCACCAGTCGTCGCTCGGGTCGTTCTACCTGATCGTCCCGACGAAGCTCCACGCCCTCTGGTACTCGCCGCTCCTCCCCGTCTACTTCTTCCTCACCGCCCTCACGCTCGGCTGCGCGATGACGATCGTCGAGTCGTTCCTCTCGAACCGGGCGTTCGGCAAGGAGCTCGATATGGAGCTCCTCGTCCCGCTCGGGCGCGTCGCGCTCCTCATCCTCGGCGTCACGGCGGTCATCCGCTTCGCCGACTTCCGGCACCGGGGGATCCTCGGCCTGCCGTTCGCGCCGACCTACGAGTCGCGGCTCTTCCTCGCCGAGATGATCATCGGCGTCCTCGCTCCGGCCGTCCTCCTCGCGCTGCCGAAGGTGCGCCAGCACCGGACCGGGCTCTTCCTCTCGGCGCTCCTCATCGTCATGGGCGTCGTGATGAACCGCCTGAACGTCTCGATCACCGGCATGGAACGCTCCTCGGGCGAGATCTACGTCCCGGCGTTCACCGAGATCGCCATCACCCTGTCGGTCGTCGGCGTCGGCTTTCTCGTCTTCGCGCTCGCCGTGAAGTACCTCCCGGTCTTCCCCGAGCACGAGATGAAGGACGCCCGCCCGCCCGTCGCGCCGGACGCGCTCCACGTCGCCGCGCAGCCGATCCGCTCCCTCCCGATGCCGGCGATCGCCGTCGTCGCGCTCGCGTTCGTCGCGGCCGGCGCCCTCGGCGCCGACGGAGTCCGCCGCCGCGAGGTGGTCCCCGGCCCGCCGGCTCCCGCGGGGACGCCGGCCCTCGCCGCCGCGCTCGCGAGCTTCGAGGCGCCCGCCGAGAGGACGTTCCCGCAGGCGCCCGACAGCCCCGGCCCCGTCTCCTTCCGCCACGCCTCCCACGTCGACGCTTCCGCCCCCGACTGCCTCTCCTGCCACGGCAACAGCTACTCGTTCCTCGGCCGGACGCAGGCTCCCCCGGCGGGCCTGATGCACGATACGAAGCACTGCGGCGGCTGCCACGACGGCACGTCGGCGTTCTCGGTCGAGGACGACTGCGCGGCCTGCCACAAGTCCGAGTAGGAAGGACGGGAGCGGCGATGCAGAGGCTCCGGGCCAACTCCCTCGCGGTCCGCCTGACGGGGACCCTCGTCGCCGCCCTCGCCGCCCTCCTCCTCGTCTCCTGGTTCGTCTCGCTCACCCTTCAGCGGCGCTTCTCCGAGTCGACGGCGCGCTACAGCGCGCTCGCCCTCTCGGAGACGCTCACGGGCGGGCTCCACGGCATGATGCTCGCGAACGACCGCGAGGGGCTCGAGAGCTCCGTGAGGGCGGTCGCGAAGGCGCAGCCGAACATCCGCGTGCGGGTCTTCAACAAGGAAGGCTCGATCGTCTACTCCTCGATCCCGAACGAGGCGGGACGGAAGGTCGACACGACCTCCGAGGCCTGCTTCAAGTGCCACGCCGAGGGGCAGCCGATCGAGAAGCTCCCGCCCGGCGACCGGACGCGCACGTTCCAGCTCGACGGCGTCCGGACGCTCGGCGTCATCCGGCCGATCGAGAACGAGCCCTCCTGCTCGACGGCCGCCTGCCACGCGCACCCGCCCGAGAAGCGGCTCCTCGGAGTCGTCGACGTGTCGATCCAGATGGTCCGGCAGGAGCAGGTGCGCCGCCAGACGATGGCGCTCATGGCCGTCACCGGCGTCGCCACGCTCCTCCTCGTCGCGGCCGTCGTCGTCCTCGTCGTGAGGCGGGCCGTCCACCGCCCCGTGCGCCACCTCGCCGAGGTCCTCGGCGCGCTCGGCGGGGGCGACTACACCGCCCGGTACGACGACGAGCCGATCGCCGAGTTCGCCTACCTCGGGAACCACCTGAACCGGATGGCGGGCGACCTGCAGAAGGCGAACGCCGAGCTCGTCGACTGGGCCCAGACGCTCGAGCGCCGCGTCGAGGAGAAGACCGGCGAGCTGAAGGCGGCCCAGGCCCAGATGCTCCGCGTCGAGCGGATGGCCTCGCTCGGCAAGCTCGCGGCCGTCGTGGCCCACGAGATCAACAACCCGCTCGCGAGCGTCGTCACCTACTCGAGGCTCCTCCTCCGCCGGTTCACGCAGAAGACGGGCCCGAAGCCGGGGGACGACAGCGAGAAGATCCTCGAGGCGATCGCCTCCGAGTCGGCCCGCTGCGGCGAGATCGTCTCGAACCTCCTCCTCTTCGCGCGCCGCACCGGCTCGCGGATGGAGCCGACCGACCTGAACAAGCTCGTCGACCGCTCCCTCTTCCTCCTCAAGCACAAGATGGACCTCGCCCAGGTCGCCACCGCCGAGGAGCTGGCCCCGGACCTCCCGCAGGTGCTCTGCGACCCGTCCCAGATCGAGCAGGCGATCCTCGCGCTCGCGATCAACGCGATCGAGGCGATGCCCGGCGGCGGGACGCTCTCGATCCGCACCGCGCCGCACGGGGAGCGCGGGGCGCGGATCGAGATCGCCGACACCGGCGTCGGGATGGAGGAGGACGTGAAGCGGCAGATCTTCGAGCCCTTCTTCACGACGAAGGGGGACGGCGAGGGGAAGGGGCTCGGCCTCGGCCTCGCGGTCGTCTACGGCATCGTCCAGCGGCACGGGGGCGCGATCGACGTCGAGAGCGCCCCCGCCGCCGGCACCCGCTTCGTCCTGACCCTGCCGGGGACCGCCACCCCGGGAGAGGAGTCCTGATGTCCGCGCCCGTCAAGCTGATGATCGTCGACGACGAGCCGCACCTGCGGAGCTCGCTCACGTTCTGGTTCAAGGAGGAGGGGTACGACGTCCTCTCCGCGGGGAGCGGGCGCGAGGCGCTCGCGACGCTGACGCGGGAGGCGCCGCAGATCCTCCTCGTCGACATCAAGATGCCCGGGATGGACGGCCTCGAGGTGCTCCGCAAGGTGCGCGAGACGGCCCCCGAGACGACCGTCATCATCATGACGGCCTACGCCTCCGTCGAGACCGCGATCCAGGCCCTCAAGGACGGCGCGTACGACTACATCGTCAAGCCGTTCGACCCGGAGGCGATCTCGCGCCTCGTGAAGAAGGCGGCCGAGCGCTACACGCTCCTCTCGGAGAACCGCGAGCTGAAGGCGCGGCTCGAGGCGGCCGAGCCGGCCCTCGTCACGGCGGGCGGCGGGCCGATGGCGAAGGTCCTCGAGCTCGTCGACCAGGTCGCGCCGACCGACACGAGCGTCCTCGTCACCGGCGAGAGCGGCACCGGCAAGGAGCTCGTCGCGCGCCTCATCCACGCCCGGAGCCCGCGCCGCTTCGGGCCGCTCAGCGTCGTCAACTGCGGCGCCCTCTCCGAGGGGGTGCTCGAGAGCGAGCTCTTCGGGCACGAGAAAGGGGCCTTCACCGGGGCCGTCGGCCGGCGCCGCGGGAAGGTGGAGCTCGCGCACGAGGGGACGCTCTTCCTCGACGAGATCGGCGACGTCCCGCCGAAGGTCCAGGTCGACCTCCTGCGCGTCCTCCAGGAGAAGCAGGTCGTCCGCGTCGGCGGGAACCAGACGATCCCGGTCGACTTCCGGCTCGTCACCGCGACGCACCGCGACCTCGAGGACGAGGTCGCCGCGGGCCGCTTCCGCCAGGACTTCTTCTTTCGGATCCACGTCTTCGCGATCGAGCTCCCTCCCCTGCGGGAGCGCCCGGCCGACATCCCGGTCCTCGCGCAGCACTTCCTCTCGCG
>JAKPXO010000057.1 GCA_029567505.1 Acidobacteriota bacterium | reverse complement strand
TGTGCTCTTCCGATCTCTTCGGCCCCACGACCGAGATCGTCACGAGACCCTCCGCCACGCGCACCGCCGTCTCGAGAGAGTCGGTCAGCCGGCGGCGCGTCTCGTCGTCGCGCCGGACGACGAGGCGGTCGACGATCACCTCGATCGTGTGCTTCTTCTGCTTGTCGAGCTCCGGCGGCTCGGCCAGGTCGACCGTCTCCCCGTCGACGCGCGCCCTCACGAACCCCTTCTTCGCGAGCTCGGCCATCTGCCGCCGGTACTCCCCCTTCTTCCCGCGGACGAACGGGGCGAGGACGAGGAACCGGGTCCCCTCGCTCATCGCGAGGACCCGGTCGGTCATCTGCTGGATCGTCTGCGCCGAGATCGCTCGGCCGCAGCTCGTGCAGTGCGGCAGTCCGATCGACGCGTAGAGGAGCCGGAGGTAGTCGTGGATCTCGGTCACGGTCCCGACGGTCGACCGCGGGTTCTTCGACGTCGTCTTCTGCTCGATCGAGATCGCGGGCGAGAGCCCCTCGATCGAGTCGACGTCGGGCTTCTCCATCTGCTCGAGGAACTGCCGCGCGTACGCCGAGAGGGACTCCACGTACCGCCGCTGCCCCTCCGCGAAGAGCGTGTCGAACGCGAGGGACGACTTCCCCGACCCCGACACCCCCGTCAGGACGACGAGCGCGTTCCGCGGGATGGTCAGCGAGACGTTCTTGAGGTTGTGCTGCCGCGCACCGCGGATGACGATCGAATCCATGCTCCCTTTCGTTTCCGACGGTCGGAAGGGGCGGATTATCCCCCCCGGGGACCGAGGATGGAGTCACGGAGGTAGGGGCCAGGTCTACTTTCTACACTCTACGGACGACCGAAGCACGTCGAAGGCGTACCCGAGCCCCCCTTCGGGACGCGATGAGGCACGCCGGGCCCGGGGCCGGGGACGGAGCAGCCGGCGTCAGCCGGCCGTCGACGGGTCGACCCGACCGCCGGCTCCCCTCTCGAGGAGGCGGCTCCGCGCCGTCGCCAGGAGGGCGGTCACGGTCTTCCAGTCACGCCGGCGTCCCTCGGAAAGGAACGGGAGGGCGGCCCGCCTCGCGGCCAGGCGAAGCCCCGAGCCCGCGAGGATCGCCGTGCGTGCCCGCGCCGCGAAGGACGGCCCGCCCCTCTTGCGGGCCCAGGAGACGAAGTCGAGCCAGAGGAGGCCGAGGTCGAGGTTGTCGACCGTGCCGTTGCCGTTCGACGTGATCGTCGCGCCTTGCCGGTGCATCGCGCGAAAGGCGGGAAGGAGGCGGACTCGCCAGCCGCCCGCACGAGCGCGAAAGCAGAAGTCGAGGTCCTGGACGTAGAACGCGAAGGAGGCGTCGAGCGGTCCGTGAGCGCGCCAGACGGCGGTACGCAGCGCCATCGCGGCCCCCGACACCCACCCCACGTCCGCCGGCGTCTCCACGTGCAGCGGCTTCACCCGGCGCCACCCGGGAACCCGTCCGAGAAGCGCCGGCAGGCCGCTGGCCTGCGCGAAGAGCCAGAGCAGGTCCGGCTCGCGCCCCGCGCTCCACTGGGGTGTGCCGTCGGGATACCTCAGCGCGGCG
>JAKPXO010000041.1 GCA_029567505.1 Acidobacteriota bacterium | reverse complement strand
ATCCTCCCGAAGAGCAAGGGGGGCGACGGCGACCCGCTCGACGTCTGCGTCCTCGGCCCGACGGTCCCGATCGGCTCCGTCGTCAAGGCGCGCGCCATCGGCTCCCTGACGCTCCTCGACAACGGCGAGATCGACGACAAGATCATCCTCGTCATGCAGACCGGGCCGTTCGCGAAGGTGAGCAGCCTCGCCGACCTCGACAGGCGCTTCCCCGGCGTGACGACGATCCTCCAGACCTGGTTCACGCACTACAAGGGCTACGGCAAGGACGGCAAGCTCCAGCTCACCTCGCCGGGGTTCAAGGGGCGCGCCGCCACGATCAAGACGATCGGCGACGCGATCCAGGACTTCGAGATGTCGGTCGTGACCGAGGCGGACAAGCGCCCCCTCGACGAGAAGGGGAACCCCTACCTCTACCGCTGGCCGGGGGCCAAGAACATCGGTGAATGACCTCGGCAGCGGCGTGAAGAGACGCAGGAGATCGCAATGAAGAAGCAGTTCGGGATCCCGGTCCTGGTGGCCCTCCTCGCGGCTCCGGGCGCGGCCCTGGCGCAGTCGGACGCGGAGAGGATCGCCGACCTCGAGAAGAGGGTCGAGAGCCTCGTCAAGAAGGACAAGGAGCGCTCGGCCGCCGAGGAGAAGGCGAAGTCCGCGAAGGGGACGACGCTCCGCTCCGTGAGCGACAAGGGCAAGCTCGAGTGGGCGAGCGCCGACGGCGCGTACAAGTTCCGGCTCGCCGGCCGAGCGCAGCTCGACGGTGCGTTCTTCTCCGGGGACGAGAACCGGAACGGGAACGCCCTCGGCCTCCGCCGCGGCCGCATCGGCTTCAAGGCGACGGTCGCGAAGGACTGGACCGCCGAGTTCGACGTCGACTTCGCCGACAACGCGGTCGACATCAAGGACGCCTACGTCGGTTACGAGGGGATCGACAAGAGCGCGATCCGCCTCGGCCAGTTCAAGATCCCCTACGGCTACGACCAGCTCGTCTCGTCGAAGGACATCTGGTTCGTCGAGCGGGCCTACGTCGATGCCTTCGCCCCGGGGCGGCGGCTCGGCGTCGGCTACTTCTACGGCGCGGACCGCTTCTCCGCGGCGGCGACCCTCTTCACCCAGGAAATCGGCGAGGACGTGAGCGGCCTCGACCAGGGCTGGGGCTGGGCGGCCCGCGGGACGTGGGCGCCGGTCATGCCCGCGGAGACCCGCGCGATCCACCTCGGCGTGGCGGCGACGGGCTGGCAGCCGGACGCCGCCGTCGGCTCCGGCAGCACCCGGCCGCCGGCGGCCTACGTCGTGGAGTTCTCGAGCCGGCCGGAGGTGTCGAAGATCGCGAAGGCGAAGTACCTGAACACGGGCGACCTCAAGGAGGTCGACCACGTCCGGCAGTACGGTCTCGAGCTCGCGGGCGTCTGGGACGCCTTCGCATGGCAGGCCGAGTACAACAAGTCGAGCGTCGACCGCCTCTCGGGCGCCGTCGACCTCTCCGACCACGACTTCGACGGGTGGTATGCCCAGGTCTCGTACGTCCTCGGCGGCAAGCGGAAATACGCGGCCGACGAGGGTCTCGTCGACAAGGTCTCGCCCGGAAAGGGTGGGGCCTACGAAGTCGTCGCCCGCTACAGCACGATGGACCTGAACGACCTCACCGCCGTCGACCCGATCAAGGGCGGCAGCGCCGACAACTTCACGTTCGGCCTCAACTACTACCCGAACTTCAACATTCGCCTGATGCTGGACTGGACGATCGTCGACAACGACGAGTACGCGAAGCCGAAAAAGCTCTACGGCGCCGTTCCCGGCGACGACTTCAGCGTCCTCCAGTTCCGCGTCCAGTACGCCTTCTAGATAACCCGGCCGGCTGCCGGAAGGTGCTCCCCGAAGGAGCGCCTTCCGGCGCCCCGTTGACGAGCCCGCGGCCGGAGCCTCCCGCCGCCCGTGCCAGGAGTATCGACATGAGCAACGCAGCCCCCGTCATCATCCCCCGCTGGGAATACAGGACTTTCGGCGAGAGCTTCGGCGAAGCAGAGTCGAACATCCGCTCCCACGGCGAGGCGAAGGCGCGCTCGAGCGCCGAGACGTACATCGTCTCGGCCGACAGCCCGAACAACACGAAGATCCGCGACGGCCTGATGGACATCAAGAAGCTCGAGAACGTCAACGGGGACACGCTCGAGCAGTGGAACCCGGTCCTGAAGTCGGGCTTCCCGCTGACGAACGAGGTCCTCGCTCAGGTTGCCGGGGCCTGGGGCGTCGCGCTCCCGAAGCTGGCCCGCGCGGGCTATTCGCTCGACGAGTTCCTCGCCGAGGTCGTCGGCGCTCACGGGAAGCTGCGGGCGATCGCCGTCGGCAAGGAGCGCTTCGGACTCACCGTCGACGGCTGCATCGTCGAGCTGGCGAACCTGACGTTCGACGGCACGCCGATCCGGACGGCCGCCGTGGAGCACGAGGACCCCGCGCTCGTCATCGCGACCGTGCGCAAGCTCGGCCTCGACAAGTTCCCGAACACGAACTACATCAAGGCGCTCAAGCGGTTCGCCGGTCTGCCGGTCGGCTGATCGGCGCGTTCCGGCGGAGGGGGTTCGTCGCCCCTCCGCCCCTCCTCCTTCAGGCGGGCGCGGGTCGTCCGCGCCCGCCCTTCTTTCGACGAGGGGCGTCGGAGGCCGACATGTTCAGCCAGAGAGAACGGCGGGCGCCGGATCGGTGCTCTGGGTGTCGGGCGGCGATCCCCGCTCGCGGGCGTCGGGGCTGACGTGCGCCGCTCCGTCCCGGCGGGCCGAACGGAGAGGCCGGCCCTCGTGAAATGGACGCCGGAGTCCGGGCGCCCGCCGCTCCTCCTCGTCGTCGTGGCCCTCCTCCTGCTCCTCGCCGCGGTCCTGACCGGTCCGGCGCTAGGATCGGACCGCGAGAAGGGCGACGAGCCTGACGTCGAGGGGGACCGTCGTGGACCGGCTTCCCGACCCGACCAGACGGTCCTTGCCGGAGCGAAACCTCTCCTCGTCTCCGTCCCCACCGGAGGTGCAACGTGACGATCCTCTTCCGACGTACCCGCGCCCTGGAGGCGCAGATCGACCAGTTCCTCGACGCGGTGAGCGAAGGTTGCCTCGTCTTCGAGAAGGGGGTGGACGACTACCTCCGACACGACGAGCCGAGCTTCGAGGAGCGCCGGAAGGCGATCGGCGTCTTCGAGGGGAAGGCGGACGCGCTGCGGCGCGAGGTCGAGACGCGGCTGTATGCCGAGTCGCTCATCCCGGACCACCGGGGCGACGTCCTCGGCCTCCTCGAGAACCTCGACAACGTGATCGACCAGGCCAAGCAGACCCTCGGGCAGTTCGAGGTGGAGCGGCCGGAGATCCCGGAGGAGCTCGCCCCGGACTACCTCGCGCTGGCCCGGGCCTGTGTCCAGGCGACGCAGCACCTCGTCGACTCCTGCCGGGCCTTCTTCCGGGAGATCACGGCGGTTAGGAGCCACATTCACAAGGTCTACTTCTTCGAGAAGGAGGCGGACCGCCTCGCGGACGGGCTGAAGCGGAAGATCTTCGCGATGGACCTCGAGCTCGCGCGGAAGATCCACCTCCGCTACTTCTGCTTCCACGTCGAGACGTTGTCGGACCGGGCGGAGGGCGTCGCCGACCGGCTCGCGATCTACACGATCAAGCGGACGATCTGAGCGGGAGGCGGGAGGGATGTCCTGGCTCTTCCTGACGAGCGGCCTCTTCCTCGGCTGGTCGCTCGGCGCCAACGACGCGGCGAACCTCTTCGGGACCGCCGTCGCGACCCGGATGCTGAAGTTCCGCACGGCGGCCCTGGTCGGGGGCGTCTTCGTCGTGATCGGGGCGTGGGCCGGCGCTCAGGGGACCTCGGAGACGCTCGGCCGGCTCGGTACCATCGACGCCCCGGCGGGCGCCTTCGTGGTCGCCCTCGCGGCGGCGGCCGCGGTCGTCCTCCTCCTGACGCGGTCGGGGCTCCCCGTCTCGATCACCCAGGCGATCGTCGGCGCGATCCTCGGCTGGAACCTCTTCAACGGGAAGGCGACGGACCTGAAGACGCTGACGCAGCTCCTCTCGTCGTGGCTCCTCAGCCCTCTCCTGGCGGGTCTCATCGCCGCGGGCCTCTTCCTCGTCGCCCGTCGATTCCTTCAGCGGCGAAGGGTCCACCTGCTCGAGGTGGACGCCTGGACCCGAACGGCACTCCTCGTCGTCGGGGCCTTCGGCGCCTTCAGCCTCGGACTGAACGACATCGCGAACGTGATGGGGGTCTTCGTCCGGGTCTCGCCCTTCCCTGCGGAGACGGCGATCGGGCCGCTCCGATTCACGAGCGTCGAGCTGCTCTTCCTGCTCGGAGGCATCGCGATCGCCGTGGGAATCGCGACCTACTCGGGCCGGGTCATGGTCCGGCTCGGTTCGGGGCTGGCGTCGCTCTCGCCGCTCGCAGGTCTTCTCGTCGTCCTTGCGGCGGGCCTGGTTCTCTTCATCTTCGGCTCTCCCGCGCTCCAGCGCCTCCTCCGGACGGCGGGGCTCCCCGGCTGGCCGCTCGTCCCGGTCTCGGCGACCCAGGCCGTCGTCGGCGCGATCGTCGGGACCGCCCTCGTGAGGAGGAGCGGCATCCGGCTCAAGCCTCTCGGGCAGATCGCGATCGGCTGGGTCGCCGCGCCGGCGGCCGCGCTCGTGTTCGCGCTCGTGGGCCTCTTCGTCGTCCAGAACGTCTTCGAGCTCCCCGTGAGCGCCACGCCGCGGCCGGCCGCCGGGGCGAGGGTCGTGGCGGGCTCTGCCTCCTGACGCCCTCGGAGGTCCCCACGCGTTGACCTGGCTCTTCCTCTCGAGCGGACTCTTCCTCGGCTGGTCGCTCGGCGCGAACGACGCCGCGAACGTCTTCGGAACGGCCGTCGCCACGAAGATGGTGCGCTTCCGGACGGCGGTCGTCGTCGCCGGCTTCTTCGTCGTCCTCGGCTCCGCGGCGGGCGTCTCGGGCGCGGCCGGGACGCTCGGCCGGCTCGGAGCGATCGACGCTCCGGCGGGGGCCTTCGCGGTCGCCCTCGCGGCCGGCCTCGCCGTCCTCCTCCTGCTGAAGCGGATCGGCCTGCCCGTCTCGACGACGCAGGCGATCGTCGGCGCGATCGTCGGGTGGAACCTCTACACCGGGCGCCCGACGGACCCCGACGTCCTCAGGCGGATCGTCTCCTCGTGGCTCCTCTGTCCGGCCCTCTCGGCATCCCTCGCGGCCGTCCTCTTCATCGCTGCGCGGGCGGCGATGCCGCACATGAGGATCCACCTCCTCGAGGTCGATGCCTGGACGCGCGTCGGGCTCCTGGCGGTCGGGGGGTTCGGCGCCTACAGCCTCGGGCAGAACAACATCGCGAACGTCATGGGGGTCTTCCTCCGCGTCTCGCCGTTCCCCGAGGAGATCGTCGTCGGGCCGCTGCGCGTCTCGAGCGTGGAAATGCTCTTCCTCGCGGGCGGCCTCGCGATCGCGACCGGCATCGCGACCTACTCCCACCGGGTCATGAAGCGGCTCGGCGGGGGCCTGACGGCGCTCTCGCCGCTCGCGGCCCTCATCGTCGTCGCCGCGACGGCGACGGTCCTCTGGGTCTTCGCCTCCCCGACCCTGTCGCACTTCCTGCGAACGCTCGGCCTGCCGGCCCCGCCGCTCGTCCCCGTCTCGAGCTCGCAGGCGGTCGTCGGCGCGATCCTCGGCATCTCCCTCGTGAGGAGGAGCCCGGTGAAATGGCGGGCCGTCGGCGGGATCGTCGCGGGATGGATCCTCGCGCCGGCCGTCGCGGCCCTGCTCTCTCTGGTCGCGCTCTTCGTTCTCGCGAACGTCTTCCTTCTTCCCGTTGCCGCACCCTGACGGGGGAGGAAAGAGCCCGCCCCCCGGTCTCGACCCCGGGGAGCGGGCTCGGGATTCGCGGGAGCGCTACCGGTTCACCAGAGCCGGCTCTGGAAGCCCATGAGCGGCATGACGTACTGGGTCCAGAGCGTGAGCACGACGAGGATGATGACGAGCTGCGTCATCCCGAACTTGAACGACTCGCCGGTGGAGTACATGTTCGAGAGGTAGCTGATGTTGGCCGGCTTGGAGTTGAAGTAGAGGACGTAGACCTGGTTGATCAGGAACGCCATCGGGAGGCAGAAGCCGACGACGTCCCACCCGAACTTCGTCGCCGTCGCGATCATGACGGGGAAGAGGACGATCGTCCGCGCCGTCTTGCTCTCGTTGATGAGCGTCGTGAAGGCGAAAAGGGAGGCGAGGACGAGGAAGACCGCGACCTTCGGCGTCGCGGCCGTGATGCCGAGGTGGCCGAACATCGCCTCCACGGCGAGGTCGACGATGTGCGTCGACTCCAGGATGCCGCCGAGGACGTAGGCGCCCCAGCTGAACATCAGCATGTGCCACGGGATGTCGGCCTCGTTCCAGGTCAGCACCCCGAAGCGGGGGAGCCCGGAGAACGGCGGGAGGAGGACGAGGACGGCCCCGCACATCGCCACGACCTCGGCCCGGATCCCGTGGATCGGTTCCGTCGACCAGAGCGCGAGGACGGCCACGAAGACCACCGCGGCGCGAAGCTCGCGGAGGCTCGGGCGGCCGAGCGCCTTCAGCTCGGCACGGAGGCGGTCCATGCCCCCGTCGACCTTCGGCTGCGCGTCCTCGGGGCGGACCGGGAAGAGGAGCTTCGTCCCCGTGAACCAGGCGATGCCGCACTGGAGGACGGCGAGCGGCAGGAGCGCCATGAGCCACTGGGAGTACATCACCTTGTGGCCGGCGTTCTCGAGGAGCTGGGCGGCGAGGAGGTTCGCCGCCGAGCCGGTGATGAAGGCGCTCGCCGAGACGTTGTTCGCGAGGAGGTTCTGGAGGACGAGGTTCCTCCCGACGTTGTTGCGCGAGACCCCGCCGACGGCGCCGTACATCGCCGCGATGACCATGAAGAGCGGCAGGAGGATCGCGGTCTTCGCAGACGTCGCGCTGATGAAGGCGCCGAGGAGGAGGTTCAGGGCGATGAAGGCCCAGAAGATCCCCGTGATGTGGTTCCCCCACCGCGTCACGAGGAGGAGCGCGATCCTCTTCGCGAGCCCGCTCGCGACGAGGGCGCTCGCCAGGATGAAGCTCGCGATGTTCAGCACCATCACCGGCTCGCCGAGGTAGGCGAAGGTCGGCCGCATCTTCAGGATGCCGAAGAGGACGGTCGAGACGATGACGATGAACGAGGTCAGGTAGCTCGGGATCGCCTCGGTCATCCAGAGGACGAGCGAGAAGAAGAAGATCCCGGTGACGGTGTAGAGGTGGCCGACGTTCGCGGCGCCCGCGGCCGTCTCGAAGAAGCCGATCGGTCCGCACCAGCGGAAGTGGAAGAAGAGGAAGGCGAGGAGCCCGAGCGGAAGGCCGGCGAGCTTCGCCCTCGCCATGAAGGGACCGGGCTTGATCTCCTGCAGCTTCTCGAGGCCGTAGTTCCGCATGTCGAGCGGATCGACCGCTTTCGGGGCCCGGGTGACCCCGTCCGCCGCAGCCGCGGGCCGGTCCGGCCCGCTCACGCGCCCTCGGCGCCGTCCGCGGGGCGCTCCCAGCGCGTGAAGGGGCTCTTCATGAGCATGCTGTTGAAGTAGCGGGGATCGCCCGTCACCTCTTTCCCCAGCCAGGCCGGCCGGACGAAGGCCTCGTCCTCGGCGCCGAGCTCGACCTCGGCGACGACGAGCCCCTCGTTCTCGCCGTGGAACTCGTCCACCTCGAACGTGTGCGCGCCGGCCGGGACGAGCCAGCGGACCTTGTCGATGACGCCGGGCTCGCAGATCGCGAGGAGCTGCTCGACCTCCGCCGCCGGGATCTCCTTCTCCCACTCGAACCGGGACGCGCCGGAGGCGTTCCCGATCCCCTTGACGGTCAGGAAGCCCTTGTCGCCCTTGATCCTCACCCGCACGGTCCGCTCCGGAACCGACGAGAGGTATCCCTGCACGATGCGGGTCTGGCGAGTCGCCTGCTCCTTGAAGGGACCGGCGACGAGAAACTTCCGTTCGATCTCCTGTGCCATGTGAGGGCTCCTCCCTTGCGGCGCGATGCTCGAATCGCGGAACCCGCCCGGGCTCCGCCGCGATTCGCACGGCAAACTTCGTGCCGTTTCCCGGGCGCGAGCGAACCGATTCTGCCGCAGAGGCTTGTCCGAAGCCCGGCGAGCGTGGCCGCGACCGGTGTGCGGCTTCCCGCGCGAGCGAGTGCGGAAACCCGCGCCGGAGCGCGGCCGGGCTTCGACTTGGGGCCTCCTGGAGCATTCCGCCACGGACCGGCGCGGATCCGGCGGGAACGGACGGCGGGGCCGCTAGACTGGCTTCGCGCGCGGCCTCGTCCGTTCCTGCGCGCAGGAGGCTCGGATGCTCCCGTACGCGTCTCGGACGGCGAAAGCGCTCCTCCTCGCAGCGTCGACGTTGCTCGCTGCGCCGCCCGCCGACCCGCTCGACGCGAAGTACGGGGCCGCCGTCCCGCCCGCCTACGTCAAGCAGTACGAGGCGGACCGAAACGGGAAGGTCCTCCTGAACCCCTGGCTTCAGGTGGCGACGCGCGAGCACCCGGCGCTCCTCGAGCCGGGGGAGACGACGTACAAGTGGGTCATCGACGTCGCGGGCCGGGTCGCGATCCTCCGCGAGGCGCCGCACCCGCTCGGCCGCACCTACCCGAACGGCTTCCACCGGCCGGAGGACGACTCGGACCGCGAGCCGGGCTACGTAGAGACGTACGGCCACGTCTCGGCGCTGGGAGGCGCGCCGGGGCGGATCGGGGGCGAGATCCTCTGGGACGCCGAGACGCGCTCGTTCACGGTCAACAACAAGTCGGGGCGCTACACGAAGCACAACGCCGACAGGACGCCCGAGCAGCTCGCCGAGGCGGCCCGGCTCATCCGGGAGGTGGTCGACCCGGGCGGGGCGTCGTGGGGTCCGGTCTTCTACCTGCTCGACTACGCGCCGCCGGACGTCCGGCGGGAGCTCCTGGCCGATCCCCGGCTCGAGTACGACCTGCCGGAGACGAAGGGCCGTCCGTACGTGGTCGTCCTCGACGGCGCGCCGTCGGCGTTCGCCGCGAAGGAGCCGGGCGGCGGCACGGGCCTTGTATCGTCGGGCCCCCGATGACGCTCCGCGTGAAGCTCTTCGCCCTCATGGGCGGCCTCCTCGCCCTGATGGTGGGCGCCGAGTGGCTCCTCGTGGAGGCGCTCACCCGCGACCTGCGCGTCGAGGTGACGGCCGTCGCGACGTCGGTCGGGAAGGACGTCGTGAAGGTCCTCCAGCGCCGCGACGGGAAGCTCGTCGAGCTGGGCGGCGTCGATACGGGCGTCCGGAGGATCGTCGTCCGCGACGAGGCTCACGTCGTCTCCCTGCCGCCGTCGCCGCCGGAGGCGCGGGCGAAGGAAGGGACCACGGGACCGGGGACTTCACCGAAGGAGGTCGAGGGGCCGCGGTTCGTCGTGACCACGGTCCAGACCGACGGGAACCGGACGACCTCCGCGACGGAGAGCTGGACGACGAAGGGGGGAACGGGCTTCATCTTCCTGGAAGGGCCGGTGGAGAAGGTGAAGATCCCGATCCCGGGAACCGGGGTGAAGGAGGCCGTCGGCCGCTTCCGGACCCGGCTCGTCCTCGGCTCGCTCGGGATCGTCGCCTTCGGCCTCCTCGCGGCCGCGTTCGTCGCTCATCGCGTCACGCGCCCGCTCGCGGAGCTCTCCCGCGCGGCGCGGACCGTGGGGGAGGGAGCGTTCGGCGCGCGGGTCGAGACGCGCGAGGGGGGCGAGGTGGGGGAGGCGATCGCGGCGTTCAACCAGATGTCCTCGCGCCTCGCGTCGCTCGAGCGGGAGGCGCTCGACCTGAAGGAGCGCGAGCACCTCGGCGAGATGGGCGAGGTGGCGCGCGGTATGGCGCACGCGCTCCGCAACCCGCTCCACGCCGTCGGGCTCTCCGTGGACGAGCTCGCCGCGCGCCTCCCCGACGACGCCGAGGCCGCGGGGCTCGCGGCGGCCGCCCGGCGGCAGATCGCGGGCGTCGACGGGACGATCCGATCCTTCCTGGCGCTCGCGGCGGGAGGCGGCGCCGAGGAGGAGGTCGACGTCCGCTCCCTCGCCGAGGAGGTCGCCCTCGCCGTGCTCCAGGAGGCGCGCGGGCGGGTGCGCGTCACCGTCGCCCCGGCGAGCGGCGCGGTGCGGCTGCGCGCCGTCGCGCCGGAGCTGAAGGCGGCGCTCCACGCGCTCGTCGGGAACGCGGTCGAGGCGAGCGCGGACGGCGCCGAGGTCTCCGTCCGGGTCGAGGAGCGCGCGCCGGGCGGCGTCCGCGTGACGGTGGAGGACGAGGGGCCGGGCCTCCCGGAGGAGGTCGCGGCGCGGCTCTTCACGCCTCACGTCACGACGAAACCGAGCGGGTCGGGGATGGGGCTCTACCTCGCCCACCGGATCGCGACGACGCGCTACGGCGGGAGCCTCGTTCTGGAGCGCCGCACGCCCCGGGGAACACGCGCCCTCCTCGAGGCGGGACCGAGAGCCGGAGGACGTCCTGCCTGAAGTCCGCCTCCTCCTCGTCGAGGACGAGATCGACCAGCGGAGGCTCGTCGCGGGGATCCTTCGCGGAGAGGGGTACGCCGTCGCCGAAGCGGGCTCGGTCGACGCCGCGCTCGTCGAGCTCGCGGCCGCTCCCGTCGACCTCGTCCTCTCCGACTGGAAGCTCCCGGGGCGAGACGGGATGGAGCTCCTCGCCGAGGTCCGCGCCCGCTTTCCCGAGACCGGGTTCGTGATGTCGACCGCCTACGGGACGATCGCTCACGCGGTCGAGGCGGTGCGGGCGGGAGCCGACGACTACCTCACGAAGCCGTTCGAGCGCGCGGCCCTCCTCCTCGCCGTCGAGCGGACGCTGCGGGCGCGGCGCCTGGCCGACGAGAACCGGCGTCTCTCGGAGGAGGTCCGGGAGCGCGACCGCCTCGTCGACCTCGTCGGGAAGAGCCCGTCGATGGCGCGGCTCTACCGGCAGGTCGAGAAGCTCGCCGGGACCGACGCGACGATCCTCCTGACGGGTGAGAGCGGCACCGGGAAGGAGCTCGTCGCGCGGGCGCTCCACGCCCTCTCCCGCCGCCGCGCGGGGCCGTTCGTCGCCGTGAACGCGGCCGCCATCCCGGACACGCTCGTCGAGTCGGAGTTCTTCGGCGCGGAGAAGGGTTCGTACACCGGCGCCGACCGGACGCGGAAGGGGAGGCTGGAGCTCGCCCAGGGAGGGACGCTCTTCCTCGACGAGGTGGGCGAGCTGCCGCTTCCGATGCAGCCGAAGCTCCTCCGGGCGCTCCAGGAAGGCGTCGTGACGCGGATCGGCGGGGCGGATGAGATCCGGACGGACGCGCGGATCGTCGCGGCCACGAACCGCGACCTCGCGCTGGAGGTGTCCTCCGGGCGCTTCCGCGAGGACCTCTACTACAGGCTGAACGTCGTCTCCGTGACGCTCCCGCCGCTCCGCGAGAGGCGCGAGGACGTCCCGCTCCTCGTCCGGCACTTCGTCGCCCGGACGGAGCGGCGTTACGGCATCCGCGTCGAGCCGTTCCCGTCCGCTCTCTTGACCCGGCTCGTCGACCACTCCTGGCCCGGGAACGTCCGCGAGCTGGGGAACGTCGTGGAGCGGCTCGTCCTCCTCTCGGAGGGGGGGCGCGTCTCGGCGGGCGACCTCCCCGAGCCGCTCGGAGGAAGACCCGCCGCCGACGCGGGGTGGAAGCTCCCGCCGGGAGGCCTCGCTTGGGAGGAGCACGAGAAGGACGCCCTCCGGCAGGCGCTCGAGCTCGCGGGCGGGAACCGCGCCCGGGCCGCGCGGCTCCTCGACCTTCCCTACAAGGCCTTCCTCTACCGCCTCGAGAAGTTCGGCCTCGCCCCCGCGGACGAGTAGTCCCTCCGCGCGGGGGAACGCCCGCTTTCGGGAGCGGTTTCCCCATTTGGGGAGCCGGGCGCCCGGCCGGAAGCCCCGAACGGCTGGCCCGGCGCTTGCGCTCTGACGGGGAAAGCCGGCGAGATGCCGGACGAAGCAGACGGAGGACCCGATGAGCCTTTCCCGCATCCTCTCCCGCGCCGCCCTCGGCGCTCTCACGGCCGGCGCCGTGATCACCCTCTTCGCCCCGCTCTTCCCGTTCGAGAGAACCGCCCAGGCGGGCGACGGGACGGAAGAGACGACGATCACCATCGCGACCTCCAAGGACAAGGAGGCGACCGTCCTGAAGCTCGACCCGATGAAGCCGGGCGAAACGAAGACGCTGACCTCCGAGTCGGGCAAGCCGGTCGTCGTGACGCGCACAGAGGACGGCTACACGCTGAAGGTCGGCGAGAAGGAGTTCACCGTGAAGACCCTCGCGGACGGCGAAGGGCCTCACGTCCTCCTCCCGGGCGGCAAGGAAGTCCACGTCGTGAGGGTCGGCGAAGGGGACGGCCCGGCGATGGTCTTCACGGGCGACGACGGGAAGAGGGTCGTCGTGAAGAAGCGCGCGTACGCCTACACGCTCGGCGAGGGTACTGAAAGGCCGAGCGCCGCGGACGTCCTCGAGAAGGCGGCGCCGAAGAGCCTCGAGAGCCTCGACGTCCGGACGCGGGGGGCCGTCGAGCAGGTCCTGCAGGAGCTGATCGAGAGCGGGGCGGTCTTCGCGCCCGGGGCGATGCCGATGACCTGGGCCGCGAAGGAAGGCGAGGACGGCGACGCGGTGAAGGTGATGGTGATCCGGAAGAAGCAGGAGGACCGGGCGCCGGAGAAGTAGCGAAGATCCCCGGAGCGCTTCCCGACCGGGGTCCACCCGTTCGCGGCTGCTACACTGACGGGTGGCCCCGGTCCTTTCGGGGACCGGATCTCGCGGTCCGGAGCGGGGGAGCGGAATGAACCGACGACGTGCCGGAGGACCGGACCGGGCCGCTCGGCCGGTCCGCGCGGGCGGTCCGAAGTGAGCGGGCTCTTTCGCCGCGAGGCGCTCGAGAAGCTCCAGAGCCCCGACCGGCTCGACGAGCTCCTCGTCGTCACCGGTCCGAGGTCGTGGATCGCCGTCGCCGCGCTCTCGACGCTCCTTCTCGCCGCGACGATCTGGGGGATCTGGGGCCGCGTCACGACGTCCGTCGACGGGATGGGGATCTTCATCCGCGGCGGCGGCCTTGTGCGCGTCGTCTCGGTGGGGAGCGGCACGCTCTGGCAGCTGCGCGCGGCGCCCGGCGCCGTCGTGAGGGAAGGCGAGGTCGTCGCCGTCCTGTCGCGCCCCGACCTCACGGCGCGCCTCCGGAACATGCAGTCGCAGCTCGCCCACCTCGAGGAGCAGGAGCGGCGCGCCGTGGCGTTCGCCCAGGAGGAGGCGTCTCGCCAGCGCGACGTCCTTCGCCGCCGGATTCGCGAGGCGGAGCAGCAGGCGGGCGCGGCGCGGACGCGCCTCGAGTGGCTCGAGACGCGGATCGTCGGCGCGCGGAAGCTCGTCGACGCCGGCCTCACCACGCGTCAGCCGCTCGCCGAGCTGGAGCACACGCGGGACGCCACGCGGATCGAGCTCGAGCAGGCGGTGACGGCGGCCGGCGCCCTCCTCGCCCAGATCGGGGACCTGGACGAGCAGGAGGAGATGAAGGTCTTCCGCATCCGGCAGGAGCTCGACGACGAGAGGAACGAGGTCGCGCAGCTCGAGCTCGAGCACCGGACGAACACCGAGGTCGTGAGCCCCTACGCCGGGCGGGTCACGGAGTCCCTCGTCAACCCCGGGAGCCTCGTCTCGCCGGGTCAGGCGATCCTGGCCCTGGAGCGCGACGCGGGGACGCTTCGCGTCGGGGTCGCCGTCCCGGCGCTGGAGGCGCGGAGCATCCGCCCGGGAATGGAGGTGCGCCTGACGCCGACGACCGTCAAGCTCGAGGAGTACGGCTACATGCTCGCGAGGGTCACGGACGTCAGCGACTACCCGGCGTCGCGGGACGGGCTGACGAGCCTCCTCTCGAACGAGGCGCTCGTCGAGGTCCTGACCGCCGCGGGCCCGGTCACGATCGTCTCCGCGGAGCCGGTCCTCGACCTGGCGGCGAAGAACGGGTTCCGGTGGTCGGCCCGGAAGGGCCGGACGCTCTCCGTCTCGAGCGGGACCCTCTGCACGGCCCAGGTGATGGTGCGCGAGACGGCGCCGATCACCCTCGTCGTCCCGAAGCTCAAGGAGCTGCTGGGCCTCTAGGCCGGCGATCGAGGGAGCGTGCCGGCCGAGGACGTCACCCGCAGAGCCCGCCCCGCGAGGCGCCGGACGCCGACCGTCATCCAGATGGAGGCGGCGGAGTGCGGCGCCGCGTCGCTCGGGATGGTCCTCGCCTACCACGGCCGCTTCGAACCGCTCGAGAAGCTGCGCCTCGCCTGCGGCGTCTCCCGGGACGGCAGCAACGCGGGGAACGTGGTCCGGGCGGCGCGCCACTTCGGCCTCGAGGCCCGCGGCTTCGCGATGGGTCCGGCCGAGCTCCGGGATCTGGCGGCGCCGTTCGTCGTCTTCTGGGAGTTCAACCATTTCCTGGTCGTCGAGGGGCACGGGCGGAAGGGATGGTGGGTGAACGATCCGGCGAGCGGGCCGCGGCTCGTCCCCGACGCGGACTTCGACACGTCGTACACGGGCGTCGTCCTGACGTTCCGGCCGGGGCCCGATTTCCAGCCGGGCGGAACCGGGCCGAGCCTGTTCCGCTCCCTGGCCCGGCGCGCCCGGGGCCTCGGCGGGCCTCTCGCCGTCGCGGCCGCCACGGGTTTCGCGCTGGCCGTCCTGGGCCTCGTCCTGCCGAGCCTGACGCGGGTCTTCGTCGACGAGATCCTCGTCGGGGGCCATCGCTCGTGGACGACGCCGCTCCTCTGGATCATGGGGACGGCGATCGCGATGCTCCTGGCCCTGACGGCCCTGCAGCAGCGGACGCTCTACCGCCTGCAGGCGAAGCTCTCCCTCACCTCCTCGAGCCGGTTCCTCTCCCACCTGCTGCGGCTCCCGATGGACTACTTCGGGCAGCGGTTCGGCGGGGAGGTCGGCGCCCGCGTCGCGATCAACGACCGCGTCGCGCAGCTCCTCTCCGGACAGCTCGCGACGAACGTCCTCGGCGCCCTCATGGCCGTCCTCTACCTCCTGGTCCTCGCGCAATTCGACGTCGTCCTCACGGCCGTGGTGGCCGTGCTCGCCGCGACGAGCCTCCTCGTCCTCGCGGCCGTCTCCCGCCGGCGGCGCGACCTCGCCAAGCGCGTCCTGCAGGAGCAGGGCAAGCTCCTCGGCGTCACGCTCAACGGGCTCCAGATCATCGAGACGCTCAAGGCGAACGGGAGCGAGCCGGCGTTCTTCTCCCGCTGGAGCGGCCAGCACGCGAGGGCGAGCAACTCCGGCCAGGAGCTGGCCGCCGCGACCCAGGTCCTCAACGCCGTGCCGGCCCTCCTGACGACCCTGAACACCGCGGTCGTCCTCGGCGTGGGCGGCCTGCGGGTGATGCAGCAGCAGCTCACGCTCGGCGAGCTCGTGGCGTTCCAGGCCCTCGTGGCCGCGTTCCTCCTCCCGATCGGGACGCTCGTCGCGCTCGGTTCGCAGCTTCAGCAGGTCGACGGCGACCTCACCCGTCTCGACGACGTCCTCGAGAACCCGGTCGACCTGCAGTGGTACGGCCCCGAGGTCCCCGCGCTCGACGCGGCAAGCGCGGCCGACCCGCCGAAGCTCTCGGGGCACCTGGAGCTCCGCGACGTCACGTTCGGCTACAGCCCGCTGGCCGAGCCGCTCATCAAGGACCTTTCCCTGACGGTCCGGCCCGGGGGGCGCGTCGCGCTCGTCGGCGTCTCCGGCAGCGGGAAGTCGACGGTCGCGAAGCTCGTGGCGGGTCTCTACCGCCCGTGGAGCGGCGAGATCCTGTTCGACGGGAAGCCCCGCACCGCGCGGCCCCGCGAGGTCCTCGCGGCCTCGGTCGCGTCGGTGGACCAGGAGATCTTCCTCTTCGAGGGGACGTTCCGGGAGAACCTCACGCTCTGGGACGGGACGGTCCCGGATTCGGACGTCGTCGACGCGGCCCGCGACGCGTGCGTCCACGACGTCGTCACGGCGCGCGCCGGGGGATACGGCGGCGCGGTCGAGGAGGGAGGGCGCAACCTCTCCGGCGGCCAGCGGCAGCGCCTGGAGATCGCGCGGGCGCTGCACGCCAACCCCGGCCTCCTGGTCCTCGACGAGGCGACCTCCGCGCTCGACCCCCTGACCGAGAAGAGGATCGACGACGCGCTCCGGCGCCGGGGCTGCAGCTGCCTGATCATTGCGCACCGGCTCTCGACGATCCGCGACTGCGACGAGATCGTCGTCCTCGAGCGCGGACGGGTCGTGGAGCGCGGCACCCACGACGAGCTGGTCCTCTCCGGCGGGGCCTACTCGAGGCTGATCCAGGATGCCTGACGCGATCGATCCCCGCGCCGCGCTCGACGCGATCGCGACGGCGGCCGGAGGCGCCGGCCCGTCACGGCGCGGAGGGCCCCTCTCGGCGTTCTCGATCGCCGGCGGGACGCGCGCCTGGCTCGTCCGCGAGGGGAGCGTCGACGTCTTCTTCGAGCCGGCAGAGGGGCGCGGCCCGCGCCGGCACGTCTGCCGCGTCGAGGCCGGAGACGCTCTCCTCGCGCTGCCGGCGCTCGAGGGCGAGGGCGGCGTGCGCGCCGTGCCCGGGCCCGAGACGGCGCTCTTCGAGGTGGAGCTCGCGCGACTACTCCCTCTCGCTGGGGACGCGGCAATCGGAGGGGCGGTCGTGTCGCTCGTCGAAGGGTGGCTGCAGGCGCTCG
>JAKPXO010000031.1 GCA_029567505.1 Acidobacteriota bacterium | reverse complement strand
TGCCCTGCTTGACCTGCTCGAGCTCTACCAGCCGCTCCCGCTCCTTGCCGCTCAACGCCACAACCTGCTCCATTCCGGTCCCCCAGCCCGGACATTTCTATCGAGCTGGCACCGTGACATTTCCATGGAGCTTCGACACGCGAGCCGGGAGCGGTTGACAGAAGCCCCGGTTCCCCGGAGAATCCGCCGCTCGCGCTCCCAGAGAGGGGAGAGGTGGTGCCATGAAGAGAACGTTTCAGCCCAACAACCGCCGCCGGAAGAAGACGCACGGCTTTCTCGTCCGGATGAGGACGAAGAACGGCCGGGCGGTGCTCGCCCGTCGCCGGGCGAAGGGTCGCAAGCGCCTCACCGTCTGAGGCGGTCCGGGAGACCCGCCGTCTGCGGCGGAGCTTCGGAGTCGATGTCGCCCGAGCCTTCCCGCCTCCCTTCCGGGGTGCCCCGGACCCGGGGACCGGAAGCGTTCGGGAAAGCGCGCCGGATCCTCCGGCGCGCCGAGTTCCTCCAGGTCTACGAGACGGGCCGGCGTGTCGCTGGCCGGTCGTTCGTCTTCTTTCTGCGGGCCGGGACGACCGGGGCGACGCGCCTCGGGATCACGATCACGAAGAAGACGGGGTCTTCGGTCGTGCGCAACCAGCTCCGGCGGAGGATCCGCGAGCTGTTCCGGCGGACCGAACCGTTTCCGGCGCCCGTCGACCTCGTCGTGAACGTGCGGCCTGGAGCGGAGAAGACTCCGTTCCGCGATCTCGCCGAGGACTTCGCGCGGCTCGTCCGGAGGGCCGGGGAGGCGGGGAGATGAGCCGTCCCGGGCCGGGTCCGGGGGCGCGGGCCGCGGCTGCCGTCCTCGCGGCCTACAAGAGATTCGTCTCCCCGCTCCTCCCCCCCGCGTGCCGATTCCACCCGACCTGCTCGGAGTACGGGCGGGAGGCGATCCTCCGGCACGGGCTCCTGCGGGGAACGTGGCTTACGATCCGCCGGCTGGCCCGGTGCCACCCGTTTCACCCGGGCGGGTTCGACCCGGTCCCCTGAACCCTTCTCGAGGAGTTGCTCTTGGACTCGAAGCGTCTCGCCGTGGCATTCGGTGCCTCCGCCGCCATCCTGATCCTCTGGACCCTGCTCTTCCCGCCGGCGAAGCCGGCGCCGCGGGCGGTTGCGCCGGCTTCGCCGACGAAGGGGGTGGCGGCGAGCGAGAGCCCCGCGACGCCCGCGGCGACGGCGGTGCCGGACGTTGCACCGGCGGCCTCGGCGGCCGCGGCGCCCGCGCCGGTGGCGGTCGCGCCGGTCGTGGCGAGCTCTCCGCGGCTCCTGACGGTGAAGAACGGCGTCCTCTCCGTCCGGCTCTCTAACCGGGGCGGGGAGGTCGTCTCCGCCGTGCTGAGGCGATTCCGGGGCGGGCACGACGAGGAAGCGCCGCTCGAGCTCGTTCGGAAGGACGTTCCCTTCGCCGGGAGGACCCTCGTCTACGACCCGGCCGATCCCTTTCTCGCCCGGGCCGGAGCCGCTCTTCACGAGACGACGGTCGAGGAGGGGGGGAACGAGGTGGTCGTCCGGTTCCGGTACCGGGAAAGCGACGGGCAGGGGGTGACGCGGACGTACACCTTCGGCACCGGCTACGTCGTCGGGCTTCGCGTCGAGCGCGAAGGGGGCGGCCGCGGGGCGGCCGCCGTCGTCCTCGGACCGGGCGTCGGCAATCCCACCGAGGAGGAGCTCGCGAACCGGTATACGAAGCCCGGGTCGAGCGTGACGCTCTCGGGGAGCCGGTCGGTCTCGAGGAAGGCGAAGGACGGGCTGAAGGAGCCTGTCGCGCTCGGGACCGGGTTCCTCGCGGCGGGGCTCGAGGACAACTACTTCGTGACGGCCTTCCTTCCCGGGGCGAAGGAGGCGGTGACCCTGCGCCCCGTGTCTCTCTCGGCCCCGGCCGGACCGGCGAAGGGCGCTGTTCCGGCCGTCGCGCCGGAGCCGCTCGTGGAGACGGAGGTTGTCGCCTCTGCCGCCGGAACGCTCGAGACCGGTCTCTACCTCGGGCCGAAGGACATCGACGTCCTCGCGACCGTCCGGCCCGGGATGGAGAAGCTGATCGACTACGGGTGGTTCGCGATCCTGGTGTCGCCGCTCCTCTGGCTCCTGAAGCAGTTCCATTCCGCGATCCCGAACTGGGGGGTCGCGATCATCCTCGCCACGGTCGTCATCAAGGTCGTCCTCTTCCCGCTGACCTGGAAGCAGCTCGTCTCGATGAAGAAGATGAGCGCCCTCCAGCCGAAGATGGAGGCGATCCGGCAGAAGTGGACGCCGAAGCTGAAGAGCGACCCGCAGGCGCGCCTGAAGATGAACGAGGAGACGATGGCGCTCTACAAGGCGGAGAAGGTGAATCCCGCCGGCGGCTGTCTCCCGCTCCTCCTGCAGATGCCGATCCTGATCGCGTTCTACAACCTGCTCAGCCACGCGATCGACCTTCGGCACGCGCCGTTCGCACTCTGGATCCAGGACCTCTCGGCGAAGGACCCGTACTACGTCACGCCGATCCTGATGACGCTGACGATGTGGCTGCAGCAGCAGATGATGCCGGCCACGGGCGACGCGACGACGAGGAAGGTGATGGGCTTCCTCCCGCTCGTCTTCGGCTTCATGTTCAAGGACATGCCGTCGGGCCTCGTTCTCTACTGGCTCGTGCAGAACGTCCTCTCCATCGTCCAGCAGCTCCTGCTCGAGCGCTATACGGACCTCGGGATGCGCCCGAAGGCGGCGAAGAAGGCGTGACGCGCGCGGGCGGGCGCGCGACGGAGGGGCCAAAACGGTGGCCCCTCTCGTCGCGGACGGCGCCGGGGTCGCGGACGTGCTCGTGGCTCGCGCGACGCCGCCCGGCTCGGGCGCGCTCGCGATCGTCCGGCTGAGCGGCCCGCCCGGCACGACGCTCGGGATCGCGCGGGCGCTGGCGCCGCGGCTGCCGGCGCGGCCGGAGGCGCGACGGGCGTACCTCTCCCCATTCCGGGACGAGGAGGGCGCACTCCTGGACGAGGGGCTCGCGCTCTACTTCGCGGCGCCGCGGTCTGCGACGGGGGAAGAGGTCGTCGAGCTTCAGGCGCACGGCGCCCCGGCGATCGCCGAGGGGCTCGTGGCCGCCGCCGTGGCTCTCGGGGCCCGGCGCGCGCGGCCGGGCGAGTTCACGCGGCGGGCGCTCGCGAACGGGCGAATCGACCTCGCGCGCGCGGAGGGGATCGGTCGGCTGGCGGGAGCGGCGAGCCGGGGGGAAGCGCGGCGAGCGCTCGGGCTGGTACGGGGAGAGCTCTCGCTCCGGGTGGAGGCGCTCCGGGAGGAGCTCCTCACCGTGCTGGCCGACCTGGAGGCGGGGCTCGACTTCGCGGAGGACGTGGAGGAGGACGGCGAGGCCGCGGCGCTCGCGCGCGCTCGGCGGCTGCACGAGGAGCTGGCGAAGCTGGGGCGGGTCGTCGGCGTGGGCCGGGCCGAGGCCGGCCTGCCGACTGTGGTCCTGGTCGGTGCGCCGAATGCCGGGAAGTCGACGCTCTTCAACGCGCTCGTCGGCGAGGATCGCGCGCTCGTGACGGAGACGCCGGGGACGACGCGCGACGCCGTTTCGGAGGTCGTCGAGATCGGGGGCGAGCGGGTTCGTCTCGTCGACACCGCGGGGCTTCGGGAGGCGGAGGAGCTGGTGGAGCGGCTCGGCGTCGAGACGGCCCGGCGTGCGGCCGGGGGCGCGGACCTGCTCCTCCTGGCGTGCGCGCCCGATGCCCCCGGGCACGAGGCCGAAGGGCTGCCCGAAGGCGTCCCCGTGCTGCGGGTCGCGACGAAGGCCGACCTCGGGGGGGCGGGCGCGGAGGGCGCCCTGGCCGTGAGCGCGCGGACGGGCCGCGGGCTGGACGAGCTCCGGCGAGAGATCGCCGGCCGGCTCGGCGCCGAGCCGGAGCCGGGAGCCTGGGGGGCGCTTCCGCGGCAGGGGGAGGCGGTGCGCCGGGCGGCGGAAGCGCTTCAGGCGCTTTCGGCCGGGCTCCCGGGAGAGCTCGCGGCGGCCCGGGTGCGCGCCGCGCTCCACGCGCTCGGCGAGATCACCGGAGAGACGGCGACGGAGGAGCTCCTCGAGAGGATCTTCGAGAGGTTCTGCGTCGGGAAATGAGAGCGCGATACGAGGTCGTCGTCGTCGGGGGCGGACACGCCGGGGCGGAAGCGGCCGCGGCGGCCGCCCGCCTCGGGAGGAGGACGCTCCTCCTGACGCGCGAGCGGGCCGCCCTCGGGCGGATGAGCTGCAACCCGGCGATCGGGGGCCTCGCAAAAGGGCAGGTCGTCCGCGAGATCGACGCGCTCGGCGGACTGATGGCCCATGCGGCGGACCGCACGGGGATCCAGTTCAAGGTGCTCAACGCGTCCCGCGGACCAGCGGTCCAGGGCCTTCGGTGCCAGTCGGATCGGATCGCCTACGCGGCCGAGGTCTCCGAGCTTCTCTCTCGTCAGCCGAGCCTGACGATCGCGGAGGGGACGGCCGCCGGTTTCCTTGTCCGGGGCGGGCGCCTGGCCGGCCTCCGGCTCGAGGACGGGTCGGAGCTGCTCTGCTCTTCCGTCGTCGTGACGAGCGGGACGTTCCTGCGCGGGCTCGTTCACATCGGGGAGCGTCGGGAGGAGGCGGGGCGGTGGGGCGAGGCGCCCTGCTCCGGGCTATCCGAGAGTCTCCGGGCGCTCGGCCTCCGCCTGGGGCGGATGAAGACGGGGACCCCCCCCAGGGTGCATCGTGAATCAATCGACAGATCAAAATTGCTCCGCTCCGCGGGGGACGGGCGGCCGCGCCGGTTCTCGCTTCGAAGCCGGATCGAGCCGTTCCCGCTCCTGCCGCAGGTCGACTGCTGGCTGAGCCACACGAACGAACGGACGCACGACCTGATCCGGGCGAACCTCGGACGCTCGCCGCTCTATTCCGGTCGGATCGTGGGGCGCGGGCCGAGGTACTGCCCTTCCATCGAGGACAAGGTCGTCCGTTTTCCGGATCGAGAGCGGCACACGATCTTCATCGAGCCGGAAGGACACGGGACGGATTGGACCTATCTCGGCGGACTGTCGATGTCCCTTCCGGTCGGGCTCCAGCTCGAAGTCGTCCGGAGCCTGCCGGGGCTCGAGCGGGCGGAGATCCTGCGGCCGGCGTACGCCGTCGAGTACGACGTCGTCTTCCCGGAGCAGCTCGAGGACTCGCTCGAGACGCGTGCGCTTCCGGGCCTCTTCCTCGCTGGACAGGTGAACGGGACCTCCGGGTACGAGGAGGCGGCGGGACAGGGGCTCGTCGCCGGGGCGAACGCGGCGCTCGTCGCCGGGGGCCGGATCGGGCCGCCGTTCACGCTGGGGCGGCACGAGGCCTATATCGGTGTGATGATCGACGACCTCGTGACTCTCGGCGCGGACGAACCCTATCGACTTCTCACTTCGCGGGCGGAGCACCGGCTCCTCCTCGGTGCCGAATCGGCGTACGCCCGACTGGTACCGCGGGCGATCGCCGCCGGGCTTCTCCCCGAGAAGGAGGCCGAGCCGCTCCTCGAGCGGGAGGCCCGGCAGGCGGCGGCCCGCGAAGCGCTGGGCCAGCTACGCGTCGTCCCCGATCGGGAGACCGTCGCCACGCTCGACCGCCTCTCCGTCACGCTCGCGGAGGAATCGACCGGAGCGGGCCTGCTCCGGCGACCGGACGCGCCAGAGAGCCTCCGCGGCTGGCTCGAGGAGCGGCTCCCGGGTCTGCTCGGAGAGCTCGACGAGGAGGAGTGGTCGAGGCTGGTGAACGACCTCCGGTACGAGGGGTTCCTGCGACGGGAGCGGGAGTCGCTCGAGCGGGTCCGCCGGGCCGAAGAGAAGAGGATCCCGGCCGGGTTTCGCTACGCCGGGATTCCCGGGCTCTCGGCGGAGGCGGCGGAGAAGCTGGAGCGGCACCGGCCCCGGACGCTCGGGCAGGCCGCACGGATTCCGGGCGTCACCGCCGCGGCGGTGACGCTCCTCCTCGCCCGCCTGGCGGTCCGGGGCGGTGAGGCGGCCGCGTGACGGGTCCGGTGACGGCGGTCCTCGGGGCGCTCGAGAGGGCGGGGCTCCCGATCGGCGCCTCCGCCGCCGAGAGGCTCGCCACCTTCCTCGGCCTTCTCCTGCGCCGCAACGAGGCCGTCAACCTAGTCTCGCGGAAGGAGGCGACGGTCGAAACGCTCCTCGAGCGGCACGTTCTGGACGCCCTGGGCGGCCTGCGGAATCTGCCCGATCCGGCCGGGCGGCCCCTGCGGCTCCTGGACATCGGGTCGGGAGGGGGCTTCCCGGCGATTCCGCTGCTCCTCGCGCGCGGAGACCTGGAGGGCGTCCTCGTCGAATCGACGGGGAAGAAGGCCCGGTTCCTGGAGGAGGCGATCGAGGCGCTCGAATTGACGGCCCGTGTCGTGAACGCTAGATTCCCCGATCCCGCGATCGATCGGATGAAGAACGCCCTTCCCTGCGACCTGTTGACGAGCCGCGCCGTCGCCGACGCCGGAGGGATCCTCCGGCAGGCCCGTCCTGTGATGCGGGCGGGCGCCGTCGCGCTCTTCTGGACGACGGAGCCGCTTGCCGGAGAGCTTCGTCGCAACGTCCCGAGGGCCGTCGTCTCATTCTCGAAGAGTCCCGGCGCGGAGCGGCGGGGGATCGCCCGGGTGGAGTGTTTCACGTGAAACATTTCCACAGGGAGATCCACAGCGACCGGATCGGCCCGATCCTCGGGGCGCGGCCGCGCGATCCGGGCGCCGGGAAGTGCCGTGGAGGGGCCGGCCGCAGGTACCGGCGAAGGGGGAGTTCCACGTGAAACGGTTGGCGGTCGCGAACCAGAAAGGGGGCGTCGGAAAGACGACGACGGCGATCAGCCTCGCCGCGGCGCTCTCCGTCCTCGAGAAGCGGGTCCTTCTCGTCGACTTTGACCCGCAGGGGAACACGACCGGCGGGCTCGGCGTCGAGAAGGGGAGCCTCGAGAGAACGGTCTACGACTGGATTCTCGGGAACGCCGCCCTGAGCGAGGTGGCACGGCCGACCGAGCTCGCCGGGTTGAAGCTCATCCCGGCTTCCCGCGACCTCGTCGGCGCGGAGATCGAGCTCGTCGGCGTGGAGGAGCGGGAGTACCTCCTCGCCCGAAAGCTGGATGGGCTCGCAGACGAGTTCGACTACGTCTTCATCGACTGCCCGCCTTCACTCGGTCTCCTGACGCTGAACGCCCTGACGGCGGCTGACGGCGTCCTCGTTCCGATTCAGTGCGAGTACTACGCCCTCGAGGGGGTCTCCGAGCTCGTCTCGACGATCGAGCGGGTCCGCGAGGGGCTCAATCCGACCCTCGCGATCGCTGGCGTCGTCGCGACGATGCTGGACGAGAGGCTCAACCTCTCCCGCCAGGTCCTTGAAGAGATTCGGAAGTACTTCGGGGAGGTCTTCCTCGAGCCGCCGGTCCCGAGGAACGTCCGGCTCGGGGAGGCCCCCTCGTTCGGGAAGCCGATCTTCCTGTACGACATCCGCTCGCGCGGAGCCGAGGCCTACCTCGCGATCGCGCGAGAGATCCTGCGGCGAGACCTGGCCGGCGGGAACGGAGGGCAGCCGTGACGAAGAAGCCCGCGCTCGGAAAGGGCCTCTCGGCCCTCATTCCCACGAACCGCCCGGCCCCGGCCGAGCCCCGCCCCGGGAGCTCGGTCCAGACGATCGACCTCGACCACCTCGAGGCGAACCGTCGCCAGCCCCGGCGACGGTTCGACGACGACGGCATCGAGGAGCTGGCCCGGTCGATCAAGGAATCGGGGATTCTCCAGCCGATCCTCGTCACCCGGGACGGGGAGCGTTTCCGGATCCTCGCCGGCGAGCGCCGGGCCCGGGCCGCCCGCCTGGCCGGGCTCTCGCGAGTGCCGGTCCTCATCCGGGAAGGGCTCGAGGACCGAGACCACCTCCTCCTGGCCCTGGTGGAGAACCTCCAGCGCCGCGACCTGACAGCGGTCGAGGAGGCGGAGGGATACCAGCACCTGAAGGACAGCTTCGGGATGACCCAGGAGGAAATCGCGGAGCGGGTCGGGAAGGACAGGACGACCGTCGCGAACGCGATGCGCCTCCTGAAGCTCCCGGCTGAAATCCGGACCCAGGTGGAGGATGGTCTCCTCACCGCGGGCCATGTCCGGCCGCTCCTCGCGCTCTCCTCGGCCGCGGACCAGGAGACGCTGGCCCGCGAGATCCTCCGGCGCGGCCTATCGGTCCGCGCGGCCGAGTCGCGCGTCCAGGAGTTCCTTGCCGGAGGGCCGAAGAAGCCGGCCGCCCCCGAGGGCGACCCGGACACCCGGGACGCCGAGCGCCGGCTACAGCGGGCCCTCGGAACGAAGGTCGAGATCCGTCGCCGGAAGAAAGGGGGAGAGGTCCGCCTCTCCTTCTACTCGGAGGAGCAGCTGATCGGCCTCTTCGAGCGCCTCATGGGAGGGGAAGGGTGATCGGCGGGAAGAAGGGCGGCGTCCTGAACGGCTTCCTCGACAGGGGAGCCCGGTTCGAGGGGACCCTCTCCTTCGAAGACACGTTCCGGATCGACGGTGTTCTGAAGGGGAAGGTCGTCACGAAGAACGAGCTCGTCATAGGCGACGGCGCGTCGATCGACGCGGAGATCCACGTCGGCCGACTCTCCGTGTCCGGAAACGTCCGTGGCGTCGTCTACGCGCGGGAGCGCGTCGAGGTCCACGCGGGCGCGCGGCTCCAGGCCGAGATCCACACCCCGTCGCTCTTCGTCGAGGACGGGGCGATCATCCAGGGGCCTGTCCAGACGGGGCCGCAGGTCGGCCGGGCCCCCGGTCCGCCTTCCGACCCGGCGCTCCCTGCGGCCGGCGTGGCGGCTCCGACGAAGAAGGGCTGAGTCAGCCGAGCCGGGGGCCGAAGGCGCTCCCGACGACGGCGTGAGCGATCGTCGACTCGACCTCCGGGTCAAGACCGAGCTCCGCGGCGAGCTCCTCGGCGATGTCCATCGCCTCGTCGACCCGGCCGATGTCGATCGACGTCTGGAGCTGCCTCCCGGCAGTCGCACCGGGAAGGTTCAGCCCGCACGGAGGGTGGATCACCGCGCCGTCCTTCGCCCAGGCGAACCCATACGTCCGGCAGGTGATCGGGCGTGCGGCGTAGATCCGGCAACGCCCGGAGGGCAGCTCCAGCATCGGGCAGGCCCGGTCGGCCACGACCTCGAAGTAGGCGTCGTCGGCGGCTTCGGTCCGCTCCGGGTCGAGCAGTCCCCGCTCGGCGTCGCCCGGGAACGCGCGGACGCTCTCCGTGACGATGCGCCGGGCACGCGACAGGACGTCCGCCCGGACGTCCTCGGGGAGCGCGGCGACTCCGTCGCGGACGAGAGCCGCCTCGGCGAGGGAAATCTCGAAGAGCCCGATGCAGCAGCCGAAGCAGCCGGCCCGGCAGGCGACCTCCCTCGTCGCAGTCTCGCGGGCGGCCTCGTCCCAGAGTCGAGAGGCCGTCCCGAATGCCATAATCAAGCGCTCGGTTGTTTTCTGGTTTCCCACCGCGGCGTGCCGCTCCCGACCCGAATCGTAGCGCGGCGACCGGGCGCGCGTTGACCCATCCGGCGGGTCTATGGCATAAACGCGGCCCCCGTGCGGACTTCCGGCTCGCGGTGCGCCCGGGGGCGAAGTCCGCAGCGGCCCTCGAGAGCGGAACGAGCGATGCAACTGCCCGACCTCTCCCTGATTCTCGTCGTCGTCATCTTCTGGGCCGCCTACGTGGTCCTGAGGAGATTCCTGCTCGCGCCGCTCGGCGCCGTCCTGGCGGCGCGAGAGCGCCGCGTCGAGGACGCGCGGGCCGCGGCCGAGGCGGCGCTGGAGCGCCAGCGCGAGGTCGCGGCCGACCTCGATCGCAGGCTCACCGAGGCCCGCCGCGAGGCTCTCGTCCATCGCGAAACCGTCCGCGCCGCGGCCGGCGAGCGTCGGCAGGCGATCCTCGACGACGCGCGCGAGAAAGCGCGGAACGCCGCGGAGCAGGCGCAGGCCCGGCTCGAGCGCGACGCGCTCGCCGCGCGGGAGCAGCTCGGTGCCGAAGCGAAGGCGATCGCGGCCGAGATCGCGAACTACGCCCTCGGACGAAAGGTGGCCTGATGTCGGCCGGACCGATCGCGCTCCTCCTCGCCGGCGGGGGGGAAGGTGCCCACACGTTCCTCGGCCTCCCGTACCCGTTCTGGCAGACGCTGAACCTCCTCGCGTTCCTCGGCCTTCTCGTCTGGCTCCTCCGAAAGCCGCTGGTCCAGTTTTTCCAGAACCGGCGCACGCAGGTCGCCGAATCCCTCACGAAGGCCGAGGCGGACCGGGCGCGCGCCGAGGCGATCGCGAAGGAAGTCGGGGAACGGCTCGCGAGGATCGAGGCCGAGATCGAGGCGATGCGCCGCAACGCCCTCGACCAGGCCCGGGCCGAGGAGGCCGAGATCGAGGCGCACGCCGCAGAGGAGGCCGCCCGGATCGCGGCGCGGACCACGGCCGAGCTCGACGCCCGCGTGAGGACCGCCCGGAACGACCTGACGGCCTACGCCGCAGACCTCGCGGTCGAGCTCGCGAAAGAGCTCGTCGCGAAGAACGTCACGCCCGACGACGAGAAGAGGCTCGTCGCCGAAGGCGTCCGGAACCTCGCGGGAGAAGGACGATGAGAGCGGGAGGCTCCGCCTTCACGCGGCCCTACGTCGACGCGCTCTTCGAGGTCGCCGGCTCCGCCGACGCCGTGGAAGCGCTCCTTCCGTCCCTCGACACGGTCGCGCGGGCGCTGGAGAGCTCGGAAGAGCTCCGGGTCTTCGCCACGAACCCCGCGATCGGACGAACCGAAAAGCGGGCGCTCGTCGCCGCGCTCGCCGCGAGCGCCGGGGCCCCGGACGTCGCGGCCCGTCTCCTCCGCGCGCTGCTCGACCGTGGGCGCTTCCTCGCGCTCGCGTCCGTCCTCGAGGCCATCCGGAGCCGCCTCGACGAGGCGCGGGGCGTCGTCGAGGCGACGCTCCTCTCCGTCGCTCCGCTCGGCGAGGACGCGGAGCGGGGGATCCGAGAGGCCCTCGAGGCGCGCACCCGCACGCGCGTCCGTCTCCGCACCGAACTCGACCCCTCGCTCCTGTCGGGCTTCGTGGTCCGGCTCGGAAGCGAGGTCTTCGACGCCTCCCTCTCGCGACGCCTCGCGCGCGCGCGGAAGGCCCTGCAGGGCGCCTCCGGCGCCGCGTGACCCCGACCGACCGAGGGCAAGGAAAAGAGACGCTCAGATGACCGACATCAGCGCACGCGAAATCACGCAGCTCATCAAGGCGCAGCTCGCCGGGCTCGACCGGGGCATCGACACGGCCGAGGTCGGGACCGTCCTCTCCGTCGGCGACGGCATCGCCCGGGTCTACGGGCTCGACAAGGTCATGGCGGGCGAGCTCCTCGAGTTCCCGAACGAGGTCTTCGGCCTCGCCCTGAACCTCGAGGAGGAGGACGTCGGCTGCGTCCTCATGGGCGACACCGCGCTCATCCGCGAGGGGCACGAGGTGCGCCGCACGAAGCGGATCATCTCCGTCCCGGTCGGGACGGCCGTCATCGGACGGGTCGTCGACCCGCTCGGCCAGCCGCTCGACGGCAAGGGGCCGATCGAGGCGAAGGAGTACTACCCGATCGAGCGGATCGCGCCCGGCGTCGTCGCCCGCCAGCCCGTCAAGGAGCCGATGCAGACGGGTCTGAAGGCGATCGACGCGATGATCCCGATCGGCCGCGGCCAGCGCGAGCTGATCATCGGCGACCGCCAGACGGGGAAGACCTCCGTCGCCCTCGACGCCATCATCAACCAGAAGGGGAAGGGCGTCGTCTGCATCTACGTCGCGATCGGCCAGAAGAACTCGACGGTCGCGCAGGTCGTCCAGACCCTCGAGGCGAACGGCGCGATGGAGCACACGATCGTCGTCGCCGCGAGCGCGTCGGACCCGGCCCCGCTCCAGTACATCGCCCCGTACGCCGGCTGCGCCATGGGCGAGTACTTCCAGTTCACGGGCAGGGACGGGAAGCCCGCGACGAAGGACAACCCCGGCGGACACGTCCTCGTCATCTACGACGACCTCTCCAAGCAGGCGGCCTCCTACCGCGAGATTTCGCTCCTCCTCCGCCGGCCGCCGGGCCGCGAGGCGTACCCGGGCGACGTCTTCTACCTCCACAGCCGCCTCCTCGAGCGCGCCTCGAAGCTGAACGACGACCTCGGCGGCGGCTCGCTGACGGCGCTGCCGATCATCGAGACCCAGGCGAACGACGTCTCCGCCTACATCCCGACGAACGTCATCTCGATCACGGACGGCCAGATCTTCCTCGAGTCGGACCTCTTCTACTCGGGCCAGCGTCCGGCGATCAACGTCGGCATCTCGGTCTCTCGCGTCGGCGGGTCGGCGCAGGTCCGGACGATGCGGACGGTCTCCGGCACGCTCCGGCTCGACCTCGCCCAGTACCGCGAGCTCGCCGCGTTCGCCCAGTTCGGCTCCGACCTCGACAAGGCGACCCAGAGCCAGCTGAACCGCGGCAAGAGGCTCACCGAGATCCTGAAGCAGAACGTCTTCGTCCCGATGGACGTCGCCCTGCAGGTCGCCTCGGTCTTCGCGGGGACGAAAGGCTTCCTCGACGACCTGCGCGTCGAGGCGGTCCTGCCGTTCGAGAAGACGCTCCACCGGACCCTCGTCTCCGAGAAGACCGCCCTCCTCGACGAGGTGCGGACGGCGAAGAAGATGACGAAGGAGCTCGAGGAGGCGCTCGCGGCCGCCGTGACGGAAGCCAAGAAGCTCTTCCTCGCCGACAACCCGAGCGCGAAGGTCTGACGCCGGAGACGCGATGCCGAACCTGATCGACATCCGGCGGCGGATCCGCAGCGTCAAGTCGACGCAGCAGATCACGAAGGCGATGAAGATGGTCGCCGCGTCGAAGCTCCGCCGGTCGCAGGAGCGGGTCCTGGCGGCGCGGCCGTACGCCCGGACGCTCGGCGCGACGCTCGCCTCGGTCGCGGGACGCCTCCCCGCGCGGGACGACGGCGCGCCCGCCCACCCGCTCCTCGCGCAGCGCGAGGAGAAGAAGGTCGTCCTCGTCGTCGTGACGGGGGACAAAGGGCTCTGCGGCGCCTTCAACACGAACGTGAACCGCGTCGCCGCCGGTTTCCTCCGCGAGAAGCGGGCCGCGGGCGTCGAGGTCTCCCTCGTGACGCTCGGCCGCAAGGCCTGCGACTTCTGGAAGCGGCGCTCGATCCCCGTCCTCGACGCGCGGCCCGGGCTCTTCCAGCGCTTCGGCTACGACACCGCCGCCGAGGTCGCCCGGTCCCTCGCCGCCCGCTTCACCGGGGGAGAGGCCGACGCGGTCCACGTCGTCTACAACGAGTTCCGGAGCGTCATCTCGCAGGTCGTCGGCCAGAGGCGCCTCCTCCCGATCGAGCTCGACGAGCTCGAGACGAACGAGGCCGGAACCGACTACCTCTACGAGCCCGGGCCCGACGTCATCCTCGGCCGCCTCCTCCCGCGGCACGTCGAGTTCCAGCTCTTCCGGATCCTGCTCGAGTCGAACGCCGCCGAGAACGCCGCGCGGATGACGGCGATGGAGTCGGCGACGAAGAACGCCGGCGAGATGATCGACTCGCTCACACTGACCTACAACCGGGCGCGGCAGGCGAAGATCACGAAGGAGCTCATCGAGATCGTCTCCGGCGCCGAGGCGCTGAAGTGAAGCGGAGGAACGACATGCTCCGGGGGAACCCGATGCCCGGTTTCCCCCAGATCCACTCCGCGCCCGCCGAAACAGGCTTGACCCGTACCGGCTCCCCGTCTCACGAGTACTCCCGGCCCCGCGGGCCGCAGAGGTAGCACATGGCCATCGAAGGCAAGATCGTCCAGGTCATCGGCCCCGTCGTCGACGTGGAGTTCCCGGGCGGGCACCTCCCCGCCATTCTGAACGCCGTCCACGTCACAGACCCGGACGGCCTTTCCACGGTCGCGATCGACCTGATGACCGAGGTGGCCCAGCACCTCGGCGAGAACCGGGTCCGATGCATCGCGATGAAGCCGGCCGACGGCCTCGTGCGCGGCATGAAGGCGGTCGACCTCGGCGCGCCGATCTCGGTCCCTGTCGGGCCCGAGACGCTCGGGCGGATCCTGAACGTCATCGGCGAGCCGGTCGACGGCCTCGGCGCGGTGGCCACGAAGGAGCGCTGGCCGATCCACCGGCACGCCCCGCCGTACGACGAGCAGACGACCTCGGTCGAGATGTTCGAGACGGGGATCAAGGTCATCGACCTCCTCGAGCCGTACACGAAGGGGGGCAAGACCGGCCTCTTCGGCGGCGCGGGCGTCGGCAAGACCGTCCTCATCATGGAGCTCATCAACAACGTCGCGAAGGCCGCCGGCGGCTACTCGGTCTTCGCGGGCGTCGGCGAGCGGACGCGCGAGGGGAACGACCTCTGGCTCGAAATGACCGAGTCGGGCGTCATCGACCCGCACGACTGGAAGAAGTCGAAGGCCTCGCTCATCTACGGCCAGATGACGGAGCCGCCGGGCGCCCGTCTCCGCGTCGGACTCACGGGGCTGACGGTCGCCGAGTGGTTCCGCGACACCGAGGGGAAGGACGTCCTCCTCTTCATCGACAACATCTTCCGCTTTACGCAGGCGGGCTCGGAGGTCTCGGCCCTCCTCGGCCGCATGCCCTCCGCCGTCGGCTACCAGCCGAACCTCGCGACGGAGATGGGCGAGCTCCAGGAGCGGATCACCTCGACGAAGAAGGGCTCGATCACGTCGGTCCAGGCGATCTACGTCCCGGCCGACGACCTGACCGACCCGGCCCCGGCGACGGCGTTCGCCCACCTCGACGCGACGACCGTCCTCTCGCGGCAGATCGCCGAGCTCGGCATCTACCCGGCGGTCGACCCGCTCGCCTCGACCTCGAAGATCCTCTCCCCGATGGTCGTCGGGGAGGAGCACTACGCCGTCGCGCGGCAGGTCCAGCAGATCCTCCAGAAGTACAAGGACCTCCAGGACATCATCGCGATCCTCGGCATCGACGAGCTCTCCGAGGACGACAAGCTCGTCGTCGCGCGCGCCCGGAAGATCCAGCGCTTCCTCTCGCAGCCGTTCCACGTCGCCGAGCAGTTCACCGGCATCCCGGGCAAGTACGTCAAGATCGCCGACACCATCCGTTCGTTCAAGGAGATCGTCGAGGGCAAGCACGACGAGGTGCCCGAGCAGGCGTTCCTCCTGCAGGGGACGATCGACGACGTCCTCGAGCGCTACGAGCGGATGAAGAAGGCGGGCGAGGCCTGACCCGATGTCCGCGCCCGGCCGCCTCACGCTGACGGTCGTCACGCCGGAGCGCTCCGTCGTGGAGCGCGTCGCGTGCGACGCCGTGTCGCTCCCGGGGGAGCTCGGCGAGCTCGGCATCCTCCCGGGCCACACGCCGCTCGTTTCCCTCCTCGCCGTCGGCCGGGTCGTCTGGACCGACGCGGGGCGGAAGACCTCCGTCGCCGTCCGCGGCGGCTTCGCCGAGGTGGCGGACGATTCCGTCCGCGTCCTCGCGGACCTCGCGGCCGAGAAGGACGCGATCGACGCCGCCGAGGCGCGCGAGGAGGTCGGCGCGGGCGACGCGCGGCGCCTCGCCGTCGTCGGGCAGGAGCAGCTCGACGCCGTGAACGGCGACATCGCCTTCGCCGAGGCGAAGCTCGCCGTCGCGCAGGGAGGCTGACGCCGTGGCCGACGAGACGAACGACAAGGTCCACGAGGCGTTCGACGCGGTCCGCCGCGACCTCGACGAACGCCTCGGCGTCGAGGAGCGGGCGGCCGTGGAGCGCTTGCGCGACGCGGCCGTGGACGGCGACGCCGCCCGGGCCCGCGAGGAGCTCGCCGCGGTGCGGGAGCGCCACGGCTGGCTCTACGAGGAGCTCGTGAAGCACCCGAGCCTCGCCGCCGTCATCGACGAGCTCGCGCTCTGGGGGTTCTGAGCCGCGGGCGTGCTCGTGGCCGGACGTGAGCGCCCGGCTCGTGCGGCGGCTCCGTTCGGGGTCGCGGACGGGGGCCGTATCATCGAAGGGTTGAGCACCTCCGACGACAGGGACCCCTGGTACGCGAGCTGGTTCGGAGAGGAGTACCTCGCCCTCTACCCGAGCCGGGATGACCTGGAGGCGGCGCGCCAGGCACAGTTCGCCTTCGGCCTCCTCGCGCCGTACGCGCCGAAAGCGAGCGGCGGGATCCTCGACCTCGCCTGCGGAACGGGACGCCACGCCGTCGTCCTCTCCCGGGGCGGCTTCCCGGTGACGGGCGTCGACCTCTCCGCGCCGCTCCTCTCCCGGGCGCGGGCCCGGCGGGCCGAGCCGGACCCCGGGTACGTCCGCGCCGACATGCGCCGTCTCCCGTTCGGGAGCGGGAGCTTCGGCGCCGTCGTCAACTTCTTCACCTCGTTCGGGTACTTCGACGACCCGTCCGACGACCTCCGCGTCGTCGGCGAGGTGGGACGGGTGCTCGCGACGGGCGGCGCGTTCCTCTCCGACGTCTTCAACGCGACCCGCGTCCTCGCGACGCTGGTCTCGCACGAGGAGAAGACGGTGGCCGGGGAGAGGGTCTCGATCCGACGACGGTACGACGCGGCGACGCGGCGGCTCGAGAAGGAGATCACGATGCGCAGCGGCTCTACGGCGCGCACGTTCCGGGAAAGGGTGCGAGTCTACCTCCGCGACGAGCTCGAGTCGATCCACCGGAGCGCCGGCCTGCGGGTCGTCGCCGCCTTCGGCGACTTCGACGGCTCCCCGTTCGACGCGAAGCGCTCGCCCCGCCTGATCCTCCTCACCGTGTCCGGAGGCGCGCGGTGACGGTCCCGCTCGGGACGCTCCCCGGGATTCCGCTCCTCGCCCGGGGTCACGCCACCGGCGATCCCGACGTCTCACGCCTCCTCGGCGAGAGGGCTTCGGTCGACGAGATCGCCGCGCGGGCGAGGGAGGTCCTCCGCGTGTTCCGGCCCCGGGCGGGTGCCGACGCCCCGCTCGAGGCGCTCGCCGCCGGCAAGCGGGCCGCGGTCCTCACGGGCCAGCAGGTCGGCCTCCTCACCGGGCCGCTGCTGACGACGGTGAAGGCGCTCGCGGCGGTGAAGGTGGCGGAGGACGTGACGGCGGCGGGGACGCCGCTCGCCCCGGTCTTCTGGTGCGCGTCCGAGGACCACGACCTCGTCGAGGTGACGCGCGTCCCTCTCCCGGGACCGGACGGTCCCGTCGAGGCGGGGCCCGAGGCCGAGCCTCTTGCGCGCAACCGCCGCCCCGTCGGCGGGCTCCCGGTCGAGGTCGACGTCGCGGCGATCCTGGAACGGGCGCGCGCCGAAGCGGGATCGCTCGCCGACGAGGAGAGCCTCGAGGCCCTGCGCGCGGCGCACGCCGGGGCGACCTACCGGAGCGCGTTCGTGGCCTCGCTTTCGTGGCTCCTCGGCGAGCCGGCGCTCCTCTTCGCGGACGCGGCGCGCGCGGAGGAGAAGCCGGTCCTCGTCCCGCTCGCCGTCCGCCTCGTGAGGGAGCGGGAGGCCGTGCGGCGCCTCCTCGAGGCGCGCGCGGCGGAGCTGGCCGCCGCGGGGCACGCTCTCCAGGTCGTCTCGGAGCCCGGGGCCCTCCCGCTTTTCGCGATCGTCGACGGGGAGCGGCTCCTCCTCCGCGAGCGGGAGGGGGCCCTCGAGCTGAAGGGCCGCGACGGCGAGCGCTTCGCGCCGGAAGAGGTCGTCGCCCGCCTCGAGTCGGGCGAGTGGCTCCCCTCCTTCTCCGCGCTCTCGCGCCCCCTCGCCGCGTCGACGCTTTACCCCGTCGCCGCGACCGTCCTCGGGCCGGCGGAGCTCGCCTACTGGGCGCAGATGCGGCCGCTCTTCGACTGGGCCGGGCTCGTCCCGCCCGTCCTCGTCCCGCGGCCGATGGCCGCACCCGTCACGGCTCCGGAGCGCAAGGTCCTCGGCCGGCTCGGGCTCACTCTCGCCGACCTCTTCGCCGGCGTCGACGCCCTCCTCGCGGAGCGCGGCGCGGCCCGCGCCGGGGGACTCCTCGACGAGCTCGTCGCCCTGCGCGACGGAGCGCTCTCGGGCCTCGACGCTCTCGCGCCGCGGCTTGCCGCTGTCGAAGCGGGTCTCGGAAAGAACGTCGTCGCGACGCGCGAGAACGTCCGGTTCGCGTTCGAGAAGCTCGCCGACCGGGCCCGGGCCGCCGCCGGGCGGGCGGACGAGGCCGAGGTGCGCCAGCTCCGCCGCCTCGCGGCGTCGCTCGCGCCGGGCGGGCGTCCGGCCGAACGGCTCTATCCCCCGCTGCCGTGGCTCCTCCGCCACGGACGAGCCGGCCTCGTCGGCCCGCTGAAGGAGCAGCTTCGCTGGGACGTCGCGGGGCTGCAGGAGATCGACCTGTGACCGAGACCGTGGAGATCCTGGCCGTCGGGGCCCATCCCGACGACGTCGAGCTGGGCTGCGGGGGGACGCTCGCCCTCCTCGCCCGCGCCGGCCGGAGCGTCGGCATCCTCGACCTGACGCGCGGCGAGGCGGGGACGCGGGGCACGCCCGAGACGCGCGCGGCCGAGGCCGCGGAAGCGGCCCGCCTGATCGGCGCCCGCTTCCGGGACGGCCTCGACCTCGGCGACGGGAACCTCCGGACGGACCGGGCCGCCGAGCTCGAGGTGATCGAGGTCGTCCGCCGCAGGCGGCCACGCCTCGTCTTCGCGCCCCTCCCGAACGACCGGCACCCCGACCACGTGCGGGCCGGCCGCCTCGTGGCCGACGCCGCGTTCTACGCCGGCCTGCGCGCGCTCGAGACGGGGCTCCCGCCCCACCGCCCCCAGCAGGTCGTCTACTTCCCGTCGACGTTTCTCGCGGAGCCGACGTTTCTGGTCGACGTGACGGAGACCCTGGAGGTGAAGCTCGCCGCGGTCCGTGCGTTCCGGAGCCAGTTCTTCGACCCGGCGTCGGAAGAGCCCTCGACCTTCATCTCCTCCCCCGAGTTCCTCGACGGCGTGACCGCCCGGGCGCGGGCGTTCGGGCGGCTCGCGAATGTCGGGGCGGCCGAGGGGTTCGTCTCGCCGCGACCGCCCCTTCTTTCCGATCCGCTCGCCGCGTTCGACGGCTTCGAGAAGGGGTTCTGAGGCGTGAAGATCGGGATCGCCTGCTACCCGACGTTCGGCGGCTCCGGCGTCGTCGCGACCGAGCTCGGGCACGAGCTCGCGAGCCGCGGGCACGACGTCCACTTCATCAGCTACGCCCTCCCGTCGCGCCTGAACCTCTTCCAGCGCGGGGTCTCCTACCACGAGGTCGCGGTCCCCACCTATCCGCTCTTCAACTACCCGCCGTACGACCTCGCGCTCGCCACCCGGATCGTCGACGTGGCGCTCCACGAGGGGCTCGACGTCCTCCACGCGCACTACGCGCTCCCGCACGCGATCTCGGCGCACCTCGCGCGGGAGATGCTCCTCCCGCGGCGCCTCGCCGTCGTCACGACGCTCCACGGGACCGACGTCACGATCGTCGGGCAGGACCGTTCCTACCTCCCGATCACCCGCTTCGGGATCGAGCGGTCCGACGCCGTCACCGCCGTCTCCGAGTACCTCGCCCGGGTCACCCGCGAGGTCTTCGACCCGGTCAAGGAGATCGAGGTCGTCCCGAACTTCATCGACCCGGAGCGCTGGCGGCCGGCCGACGGCCCGCGCCGCCGGAGCTGCTTCGCGAAGGAGGGGGAAAAGCTCCTTCTTCACGTCTCGAACTTCCGGCCCGTCAAGCGGGTCCTCGACGTCGTCGAGGTCTTCGACCGCGTCCGCCGCGAGGTTCCGGCCCGGCTCTTGATGATCGGCGACGGCCCGGACCGCCCCGCCGCCGAGGAGCTCTGCCGGGCGCGCGGG
>JAKPXO010000029.1 GCA_029567505.1 Acidobacteriota bacterium | reverse complement strand
CTCTCCGGTCGCGATAGGAGCGCGTCAGGAGCCGCCGGAGGACGCCGCCGGCCTCCTCGGGAAGGACCGTCGGCTCGTTCGCCCGGCGAACCTCCTCGAACATCTCCTCGAGCTCCTGCGTCCGGTCCCAGCGCGCCGCGTCGAGAAGGCGCAGGTCCTCGGGGGAAGGGGGGACGCCCGCCTCGGCGAGCCGCTCGAGGAGGTTCCGGCAGTCGCGGGCTTCTTCGGACTCGAGCGCGAAGTCGAACCGGTCCCGGATCCGGAGGACCGCCTCCTCGTCGACCTTCTTCGCCTTGACGAGGACCCGTTCCGGGATCGAGACCTTCCCGAAGTCGTGGAGGAGCGCCGCCGTCCGGAGCTCGCGCATCTCCTCGCGCGAGAACGTGACGGACGCGTACGGTCCGTCGTTCGCGCGGTCGACGAGGCGGGCGAGCGAGACGGTCAGGTCGGCCACGCGGTTGCTGTGGCCGGCGGTCGTCGGGTCGCGGAGCTCGACGGCCATGATCGCGGCCCGCGCGAAGTCCTCGAACAGCTTCCGGATCGAGGCGGTCAGCTGGTTCGCCTTGACCGACACGGCCGCCTGCGTCGCGAGCGAGTGCAGGAGCGGGATCAGGTCCGGCGGGTAGGGGGCCGGGCTGCCGTCCGAGAGCCGCCGGTTCATGAGCTGGACGACGCCGACGAGGGCCCCGGTGTGGTCGGACATGGGGACCACGGCCATCGAGCGGGTCCGGAAGCCGGTCTGCTCGTCGAAGGCGGTGTTGAGCCGGTAGGGAGCCCCGGCCGGCACCGCGTACGCGTCCTCGAGGACGATCGCCTCGCCGTGGCCGGCGACGTAGCCGGCGAGGCTCGCGTCGTCGACGGGCATCGTCCTCTCGGTGAACGCGAACCTCACCGCGTCGTTCTGGGCGAGCTTGAAGCGGAGGCGGCGGCCGTGAGGCCCCTCCTCGAGGAGGTAGAGGCTCCCGGCCTCCGACGACGTGAAGCGCCGCGACTCCGTGAGGATCCTCTCGAGGAGGCGGTCGAGGTCCCTCTCGGCGGAGAGCGCGATCCCGATCCGGTTCAGGGCGCTGACGCGGTCCTCCGCCTCGGAGAGCCTGCGCGAGAGCGACGCCGAGGCCGCGCGGGCCGCCGAGACCTCGCCGGCCGCCGAGAGGATCGAGGCGAGCGCCGCCGGCGGAGCGTGCGGCGGAAGCGAGAAGACGGGGATCGCCAGGTCCGCGGGCTCTCCCCACGAGATCGCGACGGCCGACGTCCCCTCGTGGAAGATGGGCGTCAGCGCTTCCGGCACGGGAGGGGTGACGAGGTAGAGGGCCGGCCCGGCGTCGGGTGCGGGAGGAGCGTCCCTCCAGGGCCGGTCTGCGAGCCCGGCGAGGCGCGCGGCTTCGGCGAGCGGCTCCGGAATGGGCACCGCCGGGCGGTGGAAGGGAATGCGCTCGCTCATGGAGGGATTCTGTCGGTCCGGCCCCCGAGGGGTCAACGAAGAGACGGGGCGGGCGCGACGGGTCGGGAAGGGGGGAACGCGAGCGAGGGGGGCGGCCGACGGCCGCGGGTCACTGCGCGCCGACGAGCGCCGAGAAGACGAGGTAAGGGTTCACCACGAGCCCCTTCCAGGGGTTCGGGGCGTCGGCGTCGCGGAAGATCGCGAAGTGGAGATGGGCGCCGAACGTCCGGCCGGTCGTGCCGACCTCGCCGATCTTCTGCCCGCGCTTCACCGTGTCGCCGACTTTCAGTCCGGGAGCGTAGCGGGAGAGGTGGGCGTAGTAGTAAACGAACCGTCCGGTCGCGTCTCTCTGGTAGATGACGATGCCTCCGCGCCGGTCGCGTCCGAGGCGCTCGATCTTCCCGTCGCTCACGGCCACGATCGGGGTCCCCTTCGGGGCGCCGAGGTCGATCGCGTGGTGCCGCTTGTGGCGTCCGCGCGAGGCGTTAAAGGTATCGCGGAGCTTCTCCTTCGGGAATGCCTCGATCGGGAGCGGGAAGCCGGTCGCGAAGAGCGCCGCAAGCTCCTCCTCGGGGAGAGAGGCGGGCTTGCTGTCCTTCTTGCGGACGACGAGGCCCTTCAGCGTCGACCGGAGGTCCCTCCAGAACGAGCGCTGCTCCTCGGAGAGCGCCGGAAGCGGCGCGGCGGGGCTCGCTCCCGCGGCCCAGCTTCCCTCCTCGTACGGCTCGTCGCCGTCCGGGTCGGCCTCGAGCGGGAGATGCTCCTCGGCCTGGGTCCGTGCGACCGCGAGGACGGCCGGAAGCCCCGGAGGAAGGGCGACCTTCCGTGCGCGCGGCGGGGCCGCGCTGGCCCGGGCGATCCAGGCGAGATCGGCCTCGTCGGCGGAGGCGAAGCAGCCGCCGTCCTCCGGGTCACGGAACGGGCAGGGCGCGGGAGAAGCGGAAGGCGCCTGGACGGCCTCTGCCAGGACCGATGGTGCGGTCTCTCGCGCGGTCTTCGCGGCGGCTGCGTCGGACCCCGCCACGAGGGCGAGCCCGGCGAGGGCCGCGGCCGCGGAGAGCGCGGTCCTGGTCAGCCGGCCCTCTCCAGGTAGGAATCGTCGCGCGTGTCGATCTTGATGATCGTCCCCGCCTCGACGAACTGGGGAATCTGGACGACCAGCCCGGTCTCGAGCTTCGCCGGCTTGTAGGAGGCCGACGCCGTCGCCCCCTTCATCCCGGGCTCCGTCTCGACGACCTTCAGGTTCACCGTCGTCGGGAGCTCCACGGAGATCGGGTTCCCTTCGTAGAAGTCGACCTCGATGACCGTCTCGGGCAGGAGGTACTTCATGGCGTCTCCCACGATCTCGTCCGAGAGCCGGACCTGATCGTAGGACTCCTGGTTCATGAAGTGGTGCCCCTCGCCATCCGAGTAGAGGTACTGCATCTGGTGCGTGTCGAGGGAGGCCTTCTCGATCTTGTCCTCGGAGCGGAACCGGTGCTCGTTCATCGCGCCGGACTTCAGGCTCCGGAGCTTCGCCTGGACGAAGCCGCGGAGATTCCCCGGGGTTTTGTGGACGACGGAATGAGCCCTGTGGAGCTCCCCGTTGTGGATGACGATCATTCCGGCGCGAAGTTCGGTGGCTGAGATCATGCCGCGGCCTGGTTCAAACCTTCCTGCGGGCACGGCTGCAGCCGGAGAGACCGGACCTGCCGCGCCGAACCCGCAGAGGGTAATCCGACACCCGGCCTCAAAGCAAGCGGGACCGCCCGAGGGCGGTCCCGCCTGGAAGTCGTTGAAGGGAGAGGCTTAGTCGTCGATCCGGGCGCTCCGGCCGCGAGGCTCGGCCGGGACGGGCGCCTCCTCGGTCTCCGGAGCGGCCGCCGCGGTGCGCGCGGAGACGGGGAACGTGTCGGCGAGGGTCCGCATCACCTCGGGCGTGTAGATGGCGGCGCCCCAGGCGATCGCGTCCTCGGTCGTCAGCGCGGCGCCGAAATTGACCGGGTATCCGCCCTGCGCCGAGCTGCCCGAGAAGAGGTAGGCCGACAGGTCGGGCCGGGGGATCGTCGTCCCGTAGTTCGCGTTGATGAACCGGACCATCTCGTCGGCCCAGACGGCGTAGCCGAGAGAGGTCGGGTGGACGCCGTCGTACGAGATGAGGCCTCCGCTCAGGAACGCCGCGTTCACGGTGATCCCGGCGTACTCGCGGCCGTGGGTCCGGAGGTCCGTGAAGAACGCGGTCGTGTCGAAGACCTTGTAGCCGGCCGCGGTCGCGATCGCCCGGATCTGCTCGTTGAACTCCGCGCCGCGGGCCTTCAGCAGGGCGACCTCTTCCGGATAGAGGACGACGCCGGGGAGGCCCAGCTGCGCGTTCGCGTTGTCGGGCAGGGGCTTGTTGCAGTTCGTCCGGCGCGGGTCGTTCGCGGGGGCGCCGCCAGCGTCGAGGACCGCGCAGGGGATGCCGTACCCGGTCGCGAGGAACGCCGAGGCGGTGATGTTGACGAGGCTCGTCGCCGGGATCGGCGCGACCCCCGCTCCGCCGCCCGTGGCGTCGCCGCCGCGCGAGCTGAGGAACGTGAGGGGCTGGCCGTTCGGCCCCATGACGACCTGCCCGCCCGACGTGATGAACGGCGGGATCGTCGAGGTGAAGGGGATCGTCGTGATGTCGGGGATCAGCTGGGCGACGCCCTTGCCGGTCCCGCCCTGCGCGGCCTTCAGGGTGTCCACGACCGCCTGGTAGCTGGCGGCGTACATCGCGGCGGGCATGACGGTGACGCCGTCCACGGCCGTGCCCGACGTCGCGGGGCCGAGGATCTCGTTCCCGAAGAGGCCGATCGAGACGAACGTCGGCTTCAGGGAGGCCGCCTGCTCGACCTGCGTCGCGTTGAGCGTCCGGAGGACGAGGCCGGCGACATCGGACGCGCTCGAGGGGCCCTTCTTCGTGAGCGCCGCCTGGAGCGTGTAGCCCGGGATCGAGAGGTTGTCGTAGGGTCGGGGGAGCGTGAGGTTCAGCGGCTTGACCTGCGCCGGCCTTGTTCCGAACTGAGGGGCGAGGCTGATGAGGTACATGCAGCCCGTGCCGGGCGTGTCGAGGAGCGGCTGCTCGAAGGCGGGCGCGCCGGCCTGCCGGGCCAGGATCGCGTTCCAGGAGTCGACCTGGCCGTAGCGGACCCAGCAGTTGTCGAGGAAGCCCGCGTCGACCGAGGCGCCGATGGCGACGAACTTCGAGAAGTCGGCCTGCGCGGCGGCCGGCGAGGCCGTCGCGACGAGGGCGAGGGCGAGGGCGAGGAGGAGGGCGTTCTTCGTCGTCTTCATCGGTCACCCCCTCAGAAGGACGTCCGCATGTTCAGGACGGTCAGGTTCGCGAAGTTCTTCCAGCGGCCGTTGAAGTTGTCGTCGTTCGTCGTGATGGAGCGCTCGCTGAAGGTCAGGTAGAGGTTCGAGAAGTCGACCCAGGTCTTCTGCCCGATCTTCCAGCTGAAGCCGACCGAATAGCCGCGGCGGTTGGCGTCGGGCAGGAGCGGGCCGACGTCGCCGTCCGGCTCCGGCGTCTGGTCGTAGACGAAGCCGCCCATGAGGTCGAACTTCTCGCTGACCTGCCACTTCGCCCCGAAGCGGAACGCCCAGGCGTCCTCCCAGTCGTGGGGAAGAACGCTCGTCGGGACCTGCTTGCCGTCGACCGCCTCGAACTCGAGGACGGTCGTGTCGAAAGCCGACCACTCCGTGAAGGTGCCGGCGGCCTCGAGGCTCAGCTTGCCGAAGTCGTACCCGACGCCGACCTGGGTCTGCGCGGGGGCCTGGATCGTCGTCTTCGTCGGCACCTTCGTGTTGACGGGGATCTTCGCGGCGAAGGCGGCGTCGAGCTGCGGGTTCCCGGTCGAGAGCTGGTAGAAGGTCGACTCCCCCTCGAAGTTCGCGTCGACGGCGCCGTGATACGAGGCGCCGATCGAGAGCCTGGGCGTCGGGGTGAGCCGGATGCCGGCGCCGAACGTGAGGTCCATCTCGAGGTCCGCGCGGATGTCGGCGTGCGCGGCGTCGACGACTCGGTTCGTGAACGGGTTGAAGAGCGGGACCTTGCGGTGGAGCTTGACCGTCGAGAAACGCATCTCGGGGCCGGCCCCGACCGCGATCACGTCGTTGATCTGCCAGGCGAGCTGGAGGCCCGCGGCGAACTGCTTGAGGTCGACGTACTGGGAGAGGTAGCGGCCGCGGAAGTCCGGCTCGTCCCACTTCGTCGCGAGGCCGAACGGGAACCAGGTCCCGAACGAGAGGCTGACGCAGTCGCTCAGGCCGTAGGAGGTGTAGAAGTTCGGCGGGAAGAAGAACTGGTCGGCCATCTTGACCGAGTAGTCGCTGCCGGGGTACGGGTCGTACCCCTGGGCGAGCTCGGCCTTCGGGACGATCAGCGTCACCCCGACCATGGCCCGGAGCTCGCCCTTCTTGACCCCCTGCGCGACACCCGCCGGGTTGTAGAACATCGCGGAGAGGTCGTCCGCGTGCGCGACGAACGCGCCGCCCATGGCGGTGGAGCGGGAGCCGGCTTCGAAGATGGAGAACCCCGCGGCGGACGCCGGGCCTGCGGCGACCAGCGAGATGGCCAGCAGGAGCGCGAGCCCCCCGACCCGGGACCGATCACTTCCTCTCAACACGAAACCCTCCTCTTTCGCGCTAGCGCGATGTGTAAACAACTCCTAGGGCGGGCGAATTCTCTCTCCGGGCTGTCCAGAGTCAAGGCCCCCGGAAATGGAACGGCCCGGCGCGGGCTCGAGAGCCCGGGCCGGGCCGGAAGGACCGGTGCGGGGAAGCGGGTCTAGGAGCGGCGGACCGGGGCCCGGAGGACCGGCGCGAAGCTCCCCGGCTTCGACGCCTCGCGAGCCAGGAGCGCCTCGTCGATCCGGCCGACGGGTGTGACGTGCGGTGCGGAGGTGACGAGCTCGGGGCTCTCCTCGGCCTCCTTCGCGATCGCGATCATCGCCTCGGCGAAGGCGTCGAGCTCCTCGACGGGCTCCGACTCGGTCGGTTCGATCATCAGCGCGCCCGGGACGATGAGCGGGAAGGACATCGTCGGCGGGTGGAAGCCGTAGTCCATGAGCCGCTTCGCGACGTCGATGTTGTGGACTCCCTTCGCCGCCTGGAGCTTGTCGTCGAAGACGACCTCGTGGTAGCTCGGGGCGTCGTACTTCAGGTGGTAGAAGGGGGCGAGCTTCTTCCGAAGGTAGTTCGCGTTCAGGACGGAGGTCTCGGCGACCTCGGCGATCGCGTTGCCGTAGGAGAGGATGTACGTCAGCGCGCGGACGAGGACGCCGTAGTTGCCGTAGAACGTCCGCATCCGGCCGATCGAGTCGGGCCGGTCGTACTCGAGGCGGAAGCCGTCGCCCGCGCCCTCGACGGTCGGGACCGGGAGGAACGGCACGAGCGCGGGCGCGACGCCGACGGGGCCCGAGCCGGGGCCGCCGCCGCCGTGGGGCGTCGAGAACGTCTTGTGGAGGTTCATGTGCATCGCGTCGGCGCCGAGGTCGGCGGGGCGGACCTTCCCGACGAAGGCGTTGAAGTTCGCCCCATCGAGGTAGACGTAGCCGCCCTTCGCGTGGACGATCTTCGTGACCTCGAGGATGTTCTCCTCGAAGACGCCGAGCGTGTTCGGCACCGTGATCATCACGGCGGCGACGTCGTCGGTCATCTTCCTCTCGAGCTCGGCGAGGTCGAGCGTCCCGCGCGGGTTCGAGGCGAGCTCCTGGACGGCGTAGCCGGCGAAGTGGGCCGACGCCGGGTTCGTCCCGTGGGCCGAGTCGGGGACGAGGACGAACTTGCGGGGGGCGCCGGCCTTGACGTGGGCGGCGCGGATCATCAGGCAGGCCGTCAGCTCGCCGTTCGCTCCGGCGGAGGGCTGGAGCGTGACGCGGGCGAAGCCGGTCAGCGCGACGAGCGCCTGCTCGAGGCGGGCGAGGAGCTCGAGCGCTCCCTGCGAGAGGTGCTCCGGGGTGTAGGGGTGGACGTCCGCGAACCCGGGGAGGCGGGCCATCTCCTCGTTGATGCGCGGGTTGTACTTCATCGTGCACGAACCGAGCGGGTAGAGGTTCGCGTCGATCGACATGTTCTTCTGCGAGAGCCGCGTGAAGTGCCGGACGGCGTCGACCTCCGACGCCTCGACCTCGCCTTCCACCTCGGGGCGGTGGAGCGCCCCGAAGAGAGCTTCCGGGTCGGCCGCGGGGACGTCGAGGGCCGGGAGGAGGATGCCCTTCCGGCCGGGCCGGGAGGCGTCGAAGATCGAGGAGGATCCGCGGCGGCGATCCGCGAGGGGGGCGGGGACGGGGCTCGTCAGGTTTTCGTGGTCGCTCATCGTCGGCTCCTCAGAACCCCTTCAGGACGTCGAGGTAGCGGTCGAGGTCCTCGCGCCGCACCCGCTCGGTCGTGGCGACGAGGAGGAGGTCCTCGTGCTCGCCGGCGCCGGGGGAGAGGCGAGAGAAGGGAACGCCGCCCAGGATCTGCGCCTTCTCGAGCGCGGAGAGGACCTCTCCGACCGGAGGCCCGCAGCGGAGAGCGAACTCGTTGAACGTCGCGCCGGGGAACGCCACGGCGAACTTCCCGTTCGCGAGGGCCTTCACTCCGGCCTTCAGGTACTCGGACTTCGAGAGGCACTGGAGGGCCGTCTCGCGCAGGCCGTGCTTGCCGAGGGCGGTCAGCGTCATGGTGGCCATGAGCGCGATCAGCCCCTGGTTCGAGCAGATGTTCGAGGTCGCCTTCTCGCGCCGGATGTGCTGCTCGCGGGTCGAGAGCGTGAGCGCGAAGACCGGGCCGTCCGGTGTCTCGAGGCGGCCGGCGAGGCGGCCCGGGATCTGACGCTTTCCGGCGTCGCGGCAGGCGAGGAAGCCGATCAGGGGCCCGCCGAAGGAGGCGGGGACGCCGAAGGAGGCCGCCTCGCCGCAGGCGATGTCGATCCCGGCCGCGCCGGGGGGCGTCAGGAGGGTCAGCGAGAACGCCTCGTTCACGACGCCGATCGCGAGCGCCCCCTGGGCGTGGGCCGCCTCGGAGGCGACGGACCAGTCCTCGACGAGGCCGAAGACGTTCGGGGACTGGACGGCGACGGCGAAGGTCGTGTCGTCGACCGCGGCGGCGAGGCCGGCCGCGCTCGTAATGCCGTCGGCGCCGGCCGGGACCTCGACGACCTCGAGGCCGAGGTAGGCGAGGTAGGTCCGGAGCGTCGCGAGGTACTCCGGGTGGATCGTCCGCGAGACGACGACCTTCGTCCGCTTCTTCGTCAGCCGCTCGGCCATCAGGACGGCCTCGACGAAGGCCGTCGCTCCCTCGTACATCGAGGCGTTCGCCACGTCGAGGCCCGTCAGAAGGGCGACGTGCGACTGGAATTCCCAGATCGCCGTCAGCGTCCCCTGCGAGACCTCGGGCTGGTACGGCGTGTACGACGTGAGGAACTCGCCACGGAGGAGGAGCTGCGACACGAACGCCGGCGAGTGGTGGCCGTAGAGGCCGGCGCCGAGGAAGGAGGCGAAGCAGGTCGCGGCGGCGTTCTTCACGGCCATCGCGCCGAGCTCCCGGCGCAGCTCGATCTCCGACATCGGGGGGGCGAGCGGCGGCGGGTCCTTCCGAAAGACCTCGCGCGGGACGGTGGCGAAGAGGTCGTCGACCGAGGCGGCGCCGACCTCCCGGAGGAGGTCCGCCTGCTCGGCGGGGCTGTTGGGGATGTAGCGCATGGGGATCTCCCGGGCGTCCGCGCGGACGCGCGGGCTCCCTCGTCTGTTACGCCGACCGGGTTCGGGCGGACGTCAGGCCTTGGCCTCTTCCTCGACGAACGCCTCGTAGGCGGTCGCGTTCATCAGCCCGTCGGCGGCGCCGTCGGAGGTGACCTTCACCTTCACGAGCCAGCCGTCGCCGTGAGGGTCCTCGTTGACGGCGTTCGGCTCGTCGGCGAGCCCCTTGTTCGACTCGACGATCTCGCCCGCGACGGGGAGGAAGAGCTCGGAGACGGCCTTCACCGACTCGATCGTCCCGAACTCCTGCCCCTCGTCGAAGATCTCTCCGACGTCGGGGAGCTCGACGAAGACGACGTCCCCGAGCTCCTTCTGGGCATGGTCGGTGATGCCGATCGTGGCGATGTCGCCCTCGACGCGGACCCACTCGTGGCTCTTCGAGTAGAAGCGGTCGTCCGGATAGCTGCTCATCTCTCTTGGCTCCTGGCGGAGTTGGCCTTCAGGCTGCGGGACGCTTGTAGAACGGGGTCGGGACGACGACGGCGGGGACGTCCTTGCCGCGCACGTCGACGAGGAGTCGGGTCCCGACGGCGGTGGCCGCGAGGGGGACGTAGGCGAGGCCGAGCGCCTTGCCGACGGTCGGGGTCTGGGTGCCCGAGGTGACGACGCCGGGCTCGCCCGTCGCCTCGACCTTGACGGGATAGCCGTGGCGGGCGATGCCGCGACCCTCGACGAAGAAGCCGGCGAGCTTCCGCGTCAGGCCCGTTTCCTTCTGCCGCGCGAGGGCCTCGCGGCCCACGAAGTCGCCCTTCTTCATCTTCACGATCCAGCCGAGGTCGGCCTCCCACGGCGTGACGGTGTCGTCGAGCTCGTTGCCGTAGAGGGCGAGCTTCGCCTCGAGGCGGAGCGTGTCGCGGGCCCCGAGCCCGGCGGGGAGGAGCCCCTTCGGCCCGCCCGCCTCGAGGAGGGCGTTCCAGATCCTCGGGGCGGCCTCGGCCGGACCGTAGACCTCGAAGCCGTCTTCGCCCGTGTATCCGGTGCGCGACACGATGCAGCGGGACCCGAGGACGTCGGCCCAGGTGAACCAGTAGTAAGCGACCTTCGCGAGGTCGGCCGGGACGAACGGCTGGAGGATCTCCTGGGCGAGCGGCCCCTGAATCGCGATCTGGCTCCAGGCGGGCGACTCGTCTTCGATCGCCGCCCCGTCGACGGCGAACGACTTCGCCCAGGCGACGTCCTTCGGAGTGTTCGAGGCGTTCACGACGAGGAGGTAGTCGTCCTCGGCGATCCGGTAGGTCAGGAGGTCGTCGACGAACGTCCCCTTCTCCGTCAGGAAGGCCGAGTACTGGATCCGGCCGTCGACGAGGGCGGCGACGTCGTTGCAGGTGATCTTCTGCACCACCTCGAACGCCTTCGGCCCGCGGACGCGGATCTCGCCCATGTGCGAGACGTCGAAGAGGCCGGCCTTCGTCCGGACGGCGGTGTGCTCCTCGACGAGGCCCGAGTACTGGACGGGCATCTCCCATCCCCCGAAGGGGACGAGCTTTCCGTGGAGCGCCTTGTGACAGTCGAACAGCGGCGTGCGGAGGAGGGAGGGGGAATCGGGAGCGTTCATAGGCCCGGCCGGGCACGATACGGCCCGGAAAGGAGGGCGTCAACCGACCGGGGAGGCCGGTCGCGACCGTTCCCGCTAGACTCCCGGCCAGCCATGAACGAATCGGTCCCGCGGGACGCCGCCCTCCTCTCGGACGGGCGCGCGCCGGTTCTCCTCGACGCCGACGCGCCCGTCACCGACGGTTCCGACGACGTCTTCCTCCTGACGTCGGGCTCGGTCGTCGCGCAC
>JAKPXO010000017.1 GCA_029567505.1 Acidobacteriota bacterium | reverse complement strand
CGCCCGTCGCCTCCCGCCTTCAGGCTCCCGTCGACGCCGATGCCGAACAGCGCGACCGGACCGGCGCGGCGCGCGAGCGGGCGCAGGGCGCCGAGGAGCGTCGTCTTCCCCGAGCCCTTCTCGAAGCCGGTCACCGCCGTGACCCCTCCGGCGACGTCGGCGAGCCCACCGGACACGACTTCAGCGGGACGCCGCGGATCGCGGCGTCCCGCCCCCGTCTCGCGCGGCGCGCACGGGCCCGATCAGTCGCCGTTCCTCTTGTGCCGCGCGAGGCCGCTCGGCTCGAGGTTGCGCCGGTCGCCGGAGAGGAGCGTCGCGACGCCGTCCTTCGCCTTGTACTTCGCGTCGTCCCCCGGCTCCTTCGTCGCCGGGTTCGCCGGCCCGCGGCCGCGCGGCCACGAGTAAGAGGTGATGACCCCCTCGTAGTTGCGGAGGATCGCCTTCCCCTCGGCCATCGAGATGAGGTAGTTCGGCATCACGGGGATCTTCCCGCCGCCCCCCGGCGCGTCGACGACGAACGTCGGGACGGCGAGGCCGGTGGTGTGGCCGCGGAGCGACTCGATGATCTCGATCCCCTTCGCGACCGACGTCCGGAAGTGGCTGATGCCGAGCGAGAGGTCGCACTGGTAGATGTAGTAGGGCCGCACCCTCACCGTCATCAGCTTGTGGACGAGCTTCTTCATGACGATCGGGTCGTCGTTGATCCCGCGCAGGAGGACGCTCTGGTTCCCGAGCGGGATGCCGGCGTTCGCGAGCTTCTCGCAAGCCGCCTTCGCCTCCGCGGTGATCTCCTTCGGGTGGTTGAAGTGGGTATTCACCCAGAGCGGGTGGAACTCCTTCAGCATCCCGACGAGGTCGTCGGTGATCCGCTGCGGAAGGACGACCGGCGTGCGGGTGCCGATCCGGATGATCTCGACGTGCGGGATCGCGCGCAGCCGCTCGAGGATCGAGCGGAGCCGCGCGTCGGGGAGGACGAACGGGTCGCCGCCCGAGAGGAGGACGTCCCTCACCGTGGGCGTGTTGCGGATGTACTCGATCGCCGCGGAGACGTTGTCCTCCGGCATGTCGACGTCGGTGTCGCCGACGAAGCGGCGCCGCGTGCAGTGCCGGCAGTTCATCGAGCAGATGTTCGTGACGAGGAGGAGGACCCGGTCGGGGTACCGGTGCGTCAGGCCCGGGACGGGGCTGTCGACGTCCTCGTGGAGCGGGTCGGCCATGTCGGACGGGTCGTCGTGCATCTCGGCGATGCGCGGCACCGACTGCATCCGCACGGGGCAGAACGGGTCGTCCCGGTCCATCAGCGCCGCGTAGTACGGCGTGATCTCCATCGTGAACTTCCCGAGGCACTGCCGGATCTCCTCGCGCTCGCGGTCGGTCAGCTTCACGACCTTCTCGAGCGTCTCGACGTCGCGGATGCCGTTCCGGATCTGCCAGGACCAGTCGTTCCACTCCGCGTCGGAGACGCCGGAGAAAAGGGGGATGGAGCGGAAGTCGACTTTCGGGTAGAGCATCGCGTCGCCTCAGGCCTTCCGGAGATTCAGCATCTCGCGGACGTCGTCGGGGCGGGCCAGCGGCCGCCCGCAGTCCTTCGCGATCCGCGCCGCGCGCTCGACGAGCTCCGCGTTGCTCTTCGCGAGGCGTCCCCTGCTGTAGTAGATGTTGTCCTCGAAGCCGACCCGGATGTTCCCGCCGAGGGCGAGCGCGCCGTAGATCGCGTCGAGGTTCGCCTTGCCGCCGATCCCCATGAGGGTCCAGTGCGCCCCCTTCGGGAGCTTCCGCACGAACATCTCGAGGACGTCGACCTCGTAGCGGACCGAGCCGGGGACGTTCAGGACGAGGCCGTAGTGGTACGGCTCGTCGAGGAGCCCTTCCTTGATCAGGATGTGGCTCGCGTAGACGTGGCCGAGGTCGAAGCACTCGAGCGTCGGGCGGACGCCGTGCGCGCGCATCGACTTCGCGAACTCCCGCATGATGGGGAGCGTGTTGACGATGTAGTCGTCGCCGAAGTTGACGGTCCCGCAGTCGAGGCTCGCCATCTCGGGCTTCAGCGTCACCGGCTGCAGCCGCTCTTCGGGCGTCATCCCGACCGCGCCGCCCGTCGTGCACTCGATGACGATGTCGCATCGGGAGCGGACCAGCTCGATCGCCTTGCGGAAGACGGCGACGTCCTGCGTCGGGGACCCGTCGTCATTGCGGACGTGGAGGTGGAGGACGGCGGCGCCCGCCTCCCACGCCTCGAAGGCGCTCTGCGCGATCTCCTCCGGGGTGATCGGCAGGGCGGGCTGCGACTCGCGCGTCGTCTCGGCGCCGGTGACGGCGCAGGTGATGATGACCTTCTCGCTCATGGTGTCCTCCCGGAGGGCGCGCGGCGTCCGCCGGCGCCGCGCCCCGGACGGGCGCGGCGCCGGCGGGGGGCCCTCAGACGTAGCGGGTTTCGAAGAACTTGCGGAGCTTCGGGCTCTCGCGAAGCTCGGCGAGTGTGATCTCGGCGTGGTCCTTGGAGTAGCCGTTGCCGACGAGCATCGTGACGTCCTTGCCGACGCCCTCCGCGCCGAGAGCGGCCTTCCCGAAGTGCGTCGCCATGCTGAAGAAGTAGACGATCCCCTCCTGCCGGCAGGGGAGGATGGAGCTCATCTCCGTGCTCTGGATGTTCACGCAGTTGAAGACGACGTCGTACTCGCGCCCCTTGTTCGCGGCGACGACGGCGTTCAGGAACTCGATCGGCTTCGACGCGTCGGCGACGACGTGCGCGTGGCAGAGGTCGAGCGACTTCAGGTCGTCGATCGAGGCGGCGCGCCGGACGTTCCCGACGACCCAGCCGGTCGGCCCGACCCGCTTCATCGCCTCGTAGGCGACGAGCATGCCGCTCTTGCCGCCGGCGCCGATGATGAGGACGCTCTGGCCGGGGCGGATGAGCTTCGCGGCCTGGGCCGGCGCGCCGGCGACGTCGAGGGCTGCGAGGGCGAGACCCTCGTCCATGTCGTCCGGGAGCTTCGCGTAGATGCCGCTTTCGAAGAGGACCGCCTGCGCCTCGACCTCGACCCGGTCGATGTCGGCGTAGACCTTGATGATCCGCTTGATCTTCAGCGGCGTCATGCTGAGGGAGACGAGGCTCGCGATCTTGTCGCCCGGCTTCAGGTCGCGGCTCGCGAGGGCGGAGCCGACCTTGTTCACGGTGCCGATGAACATCCCGCCGGAGCCGGTGACGGGATTCTGCATCTTCCCGCGCTCGCCGACGATGGAGAGGATCTTCGCGGCGATCTTCTCGACGTCGCCCCCGGCCTCCTCCTCGAGCTGCGTGAAGCTCGCGGAGTCGATGTTCAGGTGCTTGACGTCGATCAGGATCTCGTTGTCCTCGATCTTCGAGAAGTCGTTGTCGAGCTTCTGGGCCGGCTGGGGAAGCCCGCCCTTCGGTTCGAGGACGCGGTGGGAGCCATACTTGCAGGCCATCGTTGATTCCTCTCTGCGATCGCGTTTCAGGTTGCGCCCGGCGGGGGGCGTTCCACCGCGATGCCGTCCCGCGGAGCCGGTGCCCGGCCCGGGGCCGACCGCAGAGGATATCAGGGGTTCGGTGTACCCTCGAAGCCCGCGAACATGACCCCCCGCACCGCCGTCCGGCTCACCCGCCCCTTCACGCTTCTCCCCCCCCTCCTCGGCATCGTCTCGGGGGCGGTCTGCGCGTTCGGGAGCGTCCACAACCCCGACCCGGAGCACCGGCTGAACTGGGCCGTGGTCGCGGCGATCGCCCTCGGATCGCTCTGCGCCTCGTTCCTGAACGCGGCCTCGAACGTCCTGAACCAGATCACGGACCTCGAGGTCGACCGGGTGAACAAGCCCGACCGGCCGCTCGTCACGGGGGAGGCGGGCCTTCGCGAGACCTGGGTCCTGACGTGGGTCCTCTACGCCCTCGCGGCGCTCCCGATCTGGCTCGTCGTCGTCCCGCCGCGGGAGGGGCTCGCCGCGCGCCTCTTCGCCCCGCTCGGAACGCACCAGACGTTCTTCCTCTTCCTCGGCGGCCTCGTCTTCACGCTCGCCTACTCGCTCCCGTCGTGGGGGCGGACGAAGCGCCTCGGGATCTGGGCGAACCTGACGATCGCGATTCCCCGCGGCGCCCTCCTGAAGGTGGCCGGCTGGACGATGGTCGCCCCGGCGAACGCCCTCGAGCCGTGGGTCATCGGCTTCCTCTTCTTCCTCTTCCTCGTCGGCGCCGCCTCCACGAAGGATTTCTCCGACGTCCCGGGCGACCGCGCGGG
>JAKPXO010000016.1 GCA_029567505.1 Acidobacteriota bacterium | reverse complement strand
CGCCGGCGAGGAGGACGCCGAAGAAGGAGTCGACGAACGCGGGCGACGTCGGGAAGACGAGAGCCACGCGGTCGCCGACTGCGACCCCCCGGGCCCGGAGCGCCCCGGCCGTCCGGCGGGCGCGCGCGTGGATCTCTTCGTACGGGTGGAAGGTCTCGCGCTCGGCGAGGTCGACGAACGTGAGGCCCGTCCCGCTCGTCGCGCTCGCGGCGAGGGTCTCGTTGACGGTGCGGTGCTTCGGCCGCGGGAGGAGAGGTCCGTTCACGAGAGCCCCCCTCCGAATCCGTCCCGCGACGCGCCCGTGGCCCTTTCCTCGCGGACCGCGCGCTCGACGACGCCGACGAGCTCTTCGACCGACTCGACGGAGGCCGCCTCGATTCCCGTGAGCTTCACCCGGAAGCGGTCCTCGAGCGCCACGGCCAGGACGAGGGCGCCGAGCGAGTCGACCTGGAGGTCGGTCGCGAGGCCGTGGTGAAGCTCGACCGGACCGCGGAACTCGAGGTCGGTCGCGAGAGTCCGACGGATCTCGGCGAGGATCTCCTCGCGGAGCTCAGCCACGCGGACCTCGGGGAAGGAGCCGCAGCCGATCCCCGAAGGCCTCGGCGTAGGGCCGTCCGAGGGCCCTCTCCTCCGCCGGGATGCGGACGGCCAGGAGCGCCGCGTTCAGGGCCGAGAAGACGAGCGCGGTGAGCCAGGCGCCGTGAATCAGCGGGACGGCGGCCATCTCGAGGACGACCGCGAGGTAGTTGGGATGCCGGAGGAAGCGATAGGGGCCTCCAGTGACCGGCGCCACGCCCGGGACGACGATGATCCTCGTGTTCCAGCGCTCCCCGAGGGCCGCGACGGCCCACCAGCGCAGCGCCTGGGCTCCGAGGGTCACCGTGAGCGCCGCGAACCCCGCGGCGCCCGGAAAGGGCCGCATCAGGAAGAGGACCTCTCCCGCGCACGCGAGCGGGAAGAGCGCGTGGACCGCGACCATGACAACGTAGGCGCTGCGCCCCGTCTCCACGCCGCCCGCCGCGAACGCCCGGCGGGCGTTCCGGCGCGACACGACGAGCTCCACGCCCCTCTCGCAAACGAGGAGGAAGAGGAGCCCCAGGTAGATCGCAGCGGACGAGGAGAGCGTCACGGCGACCGCACCGCTACCACTCGAGGAGGACCAGCTCCGAGCAGAAGCCAGGACCCATCGCCAGGAGGAGGCCGCGATCTCCCTTCACCGGCTCACCAGAGGCCAGGAGCTCTCCGAGGACGAAGAGGACCGACGCAGAGGAGAGATTCCCGATCTCCCGGAGCGACTGCCAGGAACGGGCGAGGGCGGCCTCGGGCAACCCGAGAGCGCCCTCGAACGCCTGGAGCACCCTCGGACCGCCGGTGTGCGCGATCCAGTGGCGGATCGCCGAGCGGTCGAGGCCGTGCGCACCGAGGAACGTATCGACGTCGGCGGCGACGTTCTCGCGCACGACGTCGGGCACCCGGGCCGAGAGGACGACCTTGAAGCCCGAGTCGACGACGTCCCACCCCATGACGCGCTCCGTGCCGGGATAGAACGAGGAGCCGGACGCAACGAGAACGGGACCGCCCTCCGGGCCACCAGGGTCGCGGTCGCCGCCCGTCAGGACGACCGCGGCCGCGCCGTCGCCGAAGAGACCGGACGCGATGATGTTGGGGATCGACAGGTCGTCCCGCTGGAGGGTCAGCGAACAGAGCTCCACGGAGAGAAGGACGGCGACTCCCCCGGGCACGGCGGCGAGGAGGTCGGCGGCGCGCGAGAGCCCGGCCGCCCCGCCGGCGCAACCCAGCCCGAAGAGGGGCGAGCGCCTCACGTCGCGCCGCAGGCCGAGCCGGTCGACGAGCCGCGCGTCGATGCTCGGGGTCGCGATCCCGGTCGTCGTCACGAAGACGAGGTGATCCACGTCGGCCGGCGAGAGCCCGGCCCGCACGAGCGCGTCCCGGACCGCGATCTCGCCCAGGTCGACCGCGGCCGTCGTCCACGCGTCGTTGCGCTCGGCGAACGTCCGGAGGTCGCGGTACGCCGCCAGCGGGAGCGCCAGGTGCCGGCCCGACACCTGAACGGCCTTATGGAGCGCCTCGAGGCGCTCCGGGTTGAAGTGGGCCTCGCCCCAGGCCTCGCTCAGGGCGGCGGTGAGGCTCTCCTGGTCGGCGTAGTGCTCGGGCAGCGCCCGGCCCACGGCGCGGATGCGGGCGGGAACCCGCGACGGTCCTTCGGGCATCTTTGTGGAGCGTACGCGACTTCAGCCCTCCCTCGCTCTCGCGACGGCCAGAAAGGCCGGAACGCGGAACGGGCCCGGCTCCTTCCGCCTCCCTGCGGTGCGTTTCCTAAGGGAGAATGCGGCATGCGAATCCTGATCGCGGACGACGACCTCGTTTCGCGACGGTTGCTGGAACGGACTCTCGTGTCGCAAGGGCATGAGGTGACCGCCGTCGGGGACGGACTCGCGGCAATCGCTGCCCTCCTCGCGCCCGACGCGCCCAAGCTCGCGATCCTCGACTGGATGATGCCCGGTGCGACGGGACTCGAGGTCTGCCGCCAGATCCGGACGCGTCCTGCACCCTACGTCTACGTCCTGCTTCTCACGGCCCGGGGCCGACGAGAGGACGTCGTCACCGGCCTGGACGCCGGCGCGGACGATTTCCTGACCAAGCCCTTCGACGCTCTCGAATTGCGGGCGCGGCTTCGCCCCGGCGAGCGCATCGTGGACCTCCAGGAAGGGCTGATCAGGGCGCAGGAGGACCTTCGCGAGCTGGCGATCCACGACTCGCTGACGGGCCTCTGGAATCGCGGCATGGTCCTCGATCAGCTGGGACGCGAGCTGAACCGGTCCCGGCGCGAGGGAAGGGCGCTCGCCGTAGCGATCGCGGACCTCGACCACTTCAAGAAAGTGAACGACACCCTCGGCCACTCCGCCGGAGACACCGTCCTCCGCGAGGCCGCGGGCCGGATGCGCACGGCGATCCGGGACTGCGACTTCATCGGGAGGTACGGGGGTGAGGAGTTCCTCCTCGTCCTGCCGGGTTGTGACGGCATCACGGGGCTCGCGGTGGCGGAGCGCGTCCGGAGCCGGATGGCGGGCGATCCGGTGCGGGCCGGCGAGGCGCTTCTCCCGGTCACGATGAGTATCGGCCTGGCCTTCACGCAAGCGTCCTGCGTGGGGCCGGATGCTCTGGTACAGGCCGCCGACGAGGCGCTCTACCGAGCGAAGGCGGCGGGACGCAACCGCGTCGCGGAGCCGGTCAGCGTCGAAGGCGCCGCAACGGAGGTGACATCCGGCGAACGCGCGCCCCGGAAGGAGGAGCCATGAGAACGGGATCCGCGATCGCCGTCGCGGCGCTGCTCGTCTCGACCGTCGCGTCGCCGGCCCGCACGGGATCGGCCGAGGATCTCGCTCGCCCTCCGGATACCGTGGAGGACCTTCCCCCGATCGTCATCGGCGTCTCCAGCGTCCAGTCCGGTCCTTCGCGCTTCCTCGGGGAGAAGCTCCTTCAAGGATCGAGGGCGTACTTCGACCGGGTCAACGCCGCGGGCGGCGTGAACGGCCGGCGAATCTCCCTCATCGTCAAGGACGACCGGTACGAACCGGAGCCGGCCGTCCGCAACACCAACGAGCTGATCGAGAGCGACGAGGTCTTCTTCCTCTTCGGCTACGTGGGAACGCCCACTCTCGTCCGCGTCCTCCCCCTCCTCCGCTACTACGAGGAGAGGAAGATCGTGAACGTGGCGCCGTTCACCGGCGCCGACCCGCAGCGCAGGCCGCCCTACGACAGGTTCGTGTTCAACGTCCGGGCGTCGTATCGCGAGGAGACGCGAGCTCTGGTCCGCCACCTCCACGCCCGCGGCCACCGCAGGATCGGATTCCTCGGGCAGTCCGACGCCTACGGCAAGAGCGGCGAGGTCGGCGTCCGGGAAGCTCTCGCCGAGCTCGGCCTCGACCTCGTCGAGAGCGTCACCTACCGCCGAAACGAATCGGCGATGACCGACATGACGGCGCAGGTCCGGCTCCTTCGTCAAGCCCGCGCCGACGCGGTGATCGCCGTCGGAGTCTACGGCCCTTGCGCGGCCTTCATCCGGGACGCTCGCCTCGCCGGCTGGGAGGTCCCGATCGCGAACGTCAGCTTCGTCGGGGCGGGGACGATGCTCGCCGCGCTGCGCGAGGCGTCGGAGGACCTCGGGCTCGACCTGACCCGGAGCCTCGTCAACAGCCAGGTCGTCCCCTCGCCGGACGACCTTCGCTACCCGCTGGTCGTCGATTACCGAACGAGCGTCGCGCCGAGCCTCCGCGGCTTCATCAGCCTCGAGGGATGGCTCAATGCCGTCGTGGCCGCCGAGGCCCTGCGGCGGGCCGGACCCGAGCCGTCGCGCGAGGGCTTCATTCGCGCCCTGGAGTCGCTCACGGGATGGGATCCGGGCCTCGGGCTTCCGCTCGAGTTCTCGCCAACGAGTCACCAGGGCTTCCACAAGGTCTGGCTCACGCGTACGGAGAACGGACGCTGGGTCCCGGACGAGGACGTGCTGCCGTGAGAAGCCTGATCATGCGGAGCATCACATCGAGGCTCCTCGCGCTTCAGGTCTTCGGCGGGCTCCTCGTCGTCGCCGTCCTCTACCCGCTCTATCTCCGGCGGGCCGGCGATGCCATGACCGCCGACTTCTCGAAACGCGCGGAGGTCGTCGTCTCCGCGCTCGCCCGGTCCGTGGAGCCGGCTCTCGTCGAGAGAGACCTGACGGCCGTCCAGTCCGGCCTGGACGCGGCTCTGTCCGCTCCGGACGTCGAGTGGGCATTCGTCCGAGGTCCGAACGGACAGGTCCTGGCACACACGTTCGTCCCGAAGTTCCCGGCGGAGCTCGACAGATGGACGGGGCCGGACGGACCCCTCGTCGTCAGGATCCCCGGGAAGGGCCCCGGAACCCTGGTCATCCGCAAGCCGGTCCTGACGGGCATCGCGGGAACGGTGTTCGTCGGCCTCAGCCGCGCGTCCCTCGTCTCCTGGACGCGCGAAATGAGGATCGGGACCCTCTTGGCCATCGTGCCGGTCAGCCTGATCGTGACGCTGCTGCTCGCTCTCGTGACGCGTCGCATGCTCGCGCCGGTGCACGAGCTGACGAAAGCGGCGGAGCTCCTCTCCGGCCGGAACCGCTCCGCGTTCCGGGAAGTGCCCGTGCGCTCCGGCAACGACCTCGGAGTCCTCGCGGCCGCGTTCAACCGGATGGCTCAGGAGGTCCAGGGACATGCGGAGCGGCTGGAGGCCGAGGTCGAGGAGCGGACGAGGGCGCTGTCTCGCGCCAACGCGGCCCTCGCCGCCGAGATCGAGGAGAGCGAGAGGGCGGCCAAGCTCAAGAGCACCGAGCACGCGGTCACGCGGCTCCTGGCGGAGAGCGCCACGGTCGAGGCGGTGCTCCCCGCGGTCCTGAGGACGATCGTCGAGGGGATCGGGTGGGACGCGGGCGCCGTTTTCGATTTCGACGAAGGCGCCGGCGTCGCTCGCTGCCGGGAGATCTGGCATCAGCCGGACGTGCACCTGGAGTCGTTCGCGAAGACGACCCGCGAAACGCCTCTTCCTCTGCGCTTCGGGCTCGCGGGCAGGATCTCGAGTAGCCAGGGGCCCGCCTGGATCGACGACGTCCCGTCGAGCCCCCTTTTCCGGGAGTCACCGGAGGCGGCCGCGCTCGAGCGATCGGACGTCCTCGGGGACGTCCGCGCCGCTTTCGGGTGTCCGGTATTCGTCGGCGAGGAGCTGACCGGATGCCTCGAGCTCTTCGACCGCGCGGCGCGGAAGCCGGATCCCGACCTCCTCCGGATGGGGGCCTCGCTCGGGATCCAGATCGGTCAGTTCCTCGCTCGCAAGCGAGCGGAGGACAACCTGGTTCGCGCCAAGGAGGCCGCCGAGAGCGCGAACCGCGCGAAATCGGAGTTCCTGGCCAACATGAGCCACGAGATCCGGACGCCGATGAACGGGGTCATCGGAATGACGGAGCTCGCCCTCGGGACGGACCTGACCCTGGAGCAGCGGGAGTACCTGGAGGTCGTCCGGTCGTCGGGCGACTCGCTGCTCGGCCTGATCAACGACATCCTGGATCTCTCGAAGATCGAGGCCGGCAAAGTCGAGATCGACCGGATCGACTTCGAGCTCCGCTACGCGCTCGACGAGACGGTCCGAGGCCTCGCGCCCCGCGCACACCAGAAGGGGCTGGAGCTGGCGTTCCGCGTCGCCCCGGACGTTCCGGCCGGGCTGCACGGCGATCCCGCCCGGCTTCGGCAGATCGTCGTGAACCTCGTGGGCAACGCCGTGAAGTTCACAGAGAAGGGCGAGGTCGTCCTGTCCGTCGAGTGCGACCAGAAGTCGGAGGGGCAGGTCGTGCTCCATTTCGTCGTCGCGGACACGGGTATCGGCATCCCGCTCGAGAAGCAGGCCTCGATCTTCGAAGCGTTCACGCAGGCCGATCCCTCCACGACGCGGCGCTTCGGCGGGACGGGGCTCGGGCTCTCGATCGCGTCGCAGCTCGTGGCGCTTCTCGGAGGCCGAATCTGGGTCGAGAGCGAGCCGTCCGCGGGGAGCAGGTTCCACTTCACCCTGCCGTTCGAGATTCGATCCGAGCAGCGCCCGAAGCCGCCGTCGCTGGAGTTCCGGGACCTTCGCGGGGTCCGCGTCCTCATCGTCGACGACAACGCGACGAACCGGCGCATCGTCGAGGAGATCGTCATCAGCTGGGGCATGACGCCGTCTCTCGTGGACGGCGGGGAGCCGGCCCTCTCCGCGATCAGGATGGCGCAGGAGGCCGGGGAGCCGTTCGACCTGGTACTCCTCGACTTCCAGATGCCCGACATGGACGGCTTCGAGGTCGCCGAACGCATCCAGAAGCAGCCGGAGATCGGCGCCACGACGATCATGATGCTGTCGTCCGTCGGGCAACGCGGCGACGCCCAGCGATGCCGGGAGCTCGGTATCTCGGCGTACCTCGTCAAGCCCGTGAGGCAGACCGTCCTTCTGGACGCGGTCCTGGCCGTTCTCGGGAAGAAGAAGCGGGGTCCGACCGAAGCGCCCGATCTCGTCACGCGCCACTCGCTCGGAGAGCGCGTGCGTCCGCTCCGCGTCCTCGTCGCCGAGGACAACGCCGTGAACCAGCGCCTGCTGACGAGGATCCTCGAGAAGCAGGGGCATGCCGTGACGGTCGCCATAAACGGACGGGAGGCGCTCTCGGCGCTCGGCGAAGGGACGTTCGACGTCGTCCTCATGGACGTCCAGATGCCGGAGATGGACGGTCTCGAGGCGACCGCGCGGA
>JAKPXO010000531.1 GCA_029567505.1 Acidobacteriota bacterium | reverse complement strand
ACATGTTGAACGTCCAGACGACCGAGAGGATGACCGCCGGGACGAGCGCGGGCTTCAGCGACGGGAGCGTGATCGACTTGAACGCCTGCCAGCGGGACGCGCCGTCCACCCGCGCCGCCTCGTAGAGGTCGGCCGGGATCGACTGGAGGGCGCCGAGGGAGATGACCATCATGAACGGGAAGCTGAGCCAGCCGTTCGTCGCGAAGACGGTGAAGAAGGAGGTCGCCGGCGTGTCGAACCAGGAGACCGGCTCCATCCCGAACATCTGGACGACCTGGTTCACGACGCCGAACTGCTGGTGGAACATGCCGCGCCAGATGAGGGCCGTGATGTAGTTCGGCATCGCCCAGGGGAGGATGAGGAGGACCCGGTAGACCGGCTTCAGCGCCAGCCCCTTCGTGTTCAGGATCAGCGCGAGGATGAGCCCGACCGTGACGCCGTACGTCACGTTCGTGACCGTCCAGGCGATCGTGATCCAGAGCGTCCAGTAGAAATTCTGGTAGTTGAAGACGAGACCGCCGTCGGCAGCCGTCTTGGCGACGTCGAAATCCGAGAGGATCGAGACGTAGTTCTTGAAGCCGACCCAGATCTCGGTGAGGGGCGCGTTGGAGTTGTAGATCGTCTGGTCGGTGAACGACAGGACGATGCCGTAGACGAAGGGGAAGAAGACGAGGAGGACCATTCCGACCATCGCCGGGACGACGTAGGTGTAGGCGGTGCGGTGGGTCTTCAACGTCTTCAGAAAAGCGGCGAGGCCGCCGAGGCCGACGAACCCGAAGAGGAGGAGAGCGACGGCTCCGAGGAGGAGGGACGAACGGCGGATCGTCGCCCTCGCCGAGCCGAGCGCGGCGGCGACCTTCGCCGCGTCGACGTTTCCCGCGCCGTCGGAAAGGCCGAGGGGCCGCCGGAAGGCGTCGGAGTCCCAGGAGGAGGGGTCGAGGGGAGCGGGGGGGGCCGCAGGCGCGGCCTCGAGAGCGGTCCCGTCGGCGGGCGCCTCCGGCGCCGCCGGTGCGGGGAGCGCGGCGAGGAGCGCCTGCGCCTTCGCGGCAGACTCCTTCACCGACGCCGCGACGTCGGCCTCGAGCGCCGTCCGGGCGCGGGAGAGCTTCGCCGACGACTGCGCCGCGTATCCCCAGGCGGTCCCGGCCAGGAGGAGGGCGGCCAGGACGCCGAGCGGGACCCTCCGCTCGCCGACGATGACCGAGAGGAGCGCGAAGAGGACGACGGGGGCGACGACGTAGGAGAGCGTCGTCAGGAGCGAGGGGTGCGGCGCGGGCGGGGGCGGCACGCGCCGGGTCTCGACCATGCCGACGACCTCGCCCTCGCGCTCGATCGGCGCGGCGAGCGAGAGGGCGCCGTCGGCAAGCCGCTCCTTCTCGAGCTCGTCCTTTCGCGCGCCGCCTTCGGCCCGGTTCGTCTCGATGGAGGCGCGGAGACGCTGGCCGCGGTCGTAGAGCTCCTTCTCCTCCCGCTTCAGGCGGCGCGGAGCGGCGTCGTCGCCGGAGTCTGCGGGGTCGGTCGAGGCCTCGAGCGAGATGCCGTCGAAGAGGATGACGCGCGTCGCGGCGACCTTCGGCTGCGACGCCGCGAAGCCGGCGACGACGGTGCGGATCGCCTCGCCGTCGCCCGCCCGGGCGACGAGGTCGGTCAGCGCGCGAAGGGAGACGACGGCGCGGCGGTCCTCGCCGAAGCGGGTCGTCTCGCCGAGCGAGGTGGACAGGAGTCGGTGGCCGACCCCGGCGACGAGGAGCGTGCCGAGGAGGAGGCCGGCCCCGAACCGGAGCCGGTGGGAGGGCTCCTTCTCGTTCTCGTCCGGCCGTTCGCTCACGGGACTACTTCCGGAGGGCCGCGACGTCCTTCAGGACGGCGGCCTGCGCCTGGTCCATCGCCGCCTTCGGTGTGGCGGCCCGCTTGACGATGGTGTTCATCGCGGTCGTGGCAGGCGACCAGACCATCGTCATCTCGGGGAGGTTCGGCATCGGGATCGCGACCTCGACCTGCTTTCGGAAGGCGGAGAGGACCTTGTCTCCCGCGACGGCCGGGTCGGCGTAGACGGCCTTGTTGGCCGGAGTCTGGCGCCCCTCGACGGCCATCACCTTCGCCTGCGGCGTGTCGGTGAGGTACTTCGCGAAGTCGTAGGCGGCGTCCTTGCTCTTCGACGGGGCGGTCACGTAGACCCCCTCGACCGTCATCCAGGGGCGCATCGGCTTGCCACCCGCTTCGTCGATCGTCGGGAGCGGCGCGAGGCCGTAATCGACCCCCTTCGCGATCTCGCCGAGGAACCAGGGGCCGGAGAAGACCATCGCGGCCTTGCCGCCGTTGAAGAGCGACGTGATGAGGGCGGTGGACGGCTCGGCGGGGAGGATGCCGTCCTTCGTGAACCACCTCATCAGGAGCTCGAGCGCCTTCACGTTCTCGGGAGCGTTCAGGACGGGCTTCGGGCCCGGGTCGAAGACGCGCCCGCCGAACGCGTTCTGGAGCGCCGCGTGGTAGTAGAAGTCGGAGTAGGAGTAGGCGAGGCCGAAACGGCCCGACTTCGCGTCGGTCAGCTTCTTCGCCGTCGCGACGAGCTCCTTCGAGGTCTTCGGCGGAGTCTTGACGAGCTTCTTGTTGTAGATGAGGGTGATGACCTTGTAGTTCAGCGGCAGGCCGTAAACGGTGCCGCGGTAGGTCATCGCCTCCATCGTCGTCGGGATGAAGCGCGCGATCGTCGCCTTGTCGAGGAAGAAGTCGATCGGCTCGACGGTCTTCCCGGCTTCGATCCAGCCGCCGAGGCGGTCCTGGGCGTAGATGAAGATGTCCGGCCCCTTCCCGCGCGGGACGGCGGCGGTGATCTTGTCGGCGAAGGCGTCGTACGGGACGGCGAGCGTCGTCACCTTGATCCCCTTCGACGCGACCGTCGCGTTGTAGGCGGCGACGACCTTCTCGAGGGCTTCCTTCTCCTCGGCGCGGTAGGCGTGCCAGACGACGACCTCCTTCTGGGCGAGGAGCGATGCCGCCGGCGCGGCGAGCGCGACGGCGAGGAGCGGGAGCGCGAGGCGAGAAAGGTTCATGCGTGTTCCTCCGGTTTCAGGCCGTCAGGCGGCGTTCCGTCGCGGCGTCGAAGAGGTGGAGGGCCTCGAGCTCGACGACGAGCTCGAGCTTCTGGTCGATCGCCGGCGCGTGGTGCGGGTCGACCTTGGCGACGATCAGGTCGTCCCCGCTCGCCCGGGCGTAGACGAGGACCTCGTGCCCGAGCGGCTCGGCGATCTCGACGGTCACCGGGATCCGGGCGCTCTCGCCGCGGACGGGGCGGCTGCCGTCGCTCAGGTTCTCGGCGCGGATGCCGACGACGAGCGCCTTCCCGTCCTTCCCGGCGGTGAGGGCCCGGTACGACTGCGCCACCGGGAGGGAGAACGCCGGGCCCTTCAGCGTGGCGCCGCCGTCGGCGATCGTCGCCTTGACGAAGTTCATCGGCGGCGTCCCGATGAAGGCGGCGACGAAGAGGTTCGAGGGCTGTTCGTAGACCTCGAGCGGCGTCCCCACCTGCTGGAGCTTGCCGTCCTTCATGATGGCGATCCGGTGGCCCATCGTCATCGCCTCGACCTGGTCGTGGGTGACGTAGACCGTCGTCGTCTTCAGCCGGTTCTGGAGCTTGCTGATCTCGGCGCGCATCTGGACGCGGAGCTTGGCGTCGAGGTTCGAGAGCGGCTCGTCGAAGAGGAAGACGGCGGGCTTGCGTGTGATGGCACGCCCGACCGCGACTCGCTGACGCTGCCCGCCCGAGAGCTGCTTCGGCTTTCGGTCGAGGAGCTGCGTGATGCCGAGCATCTCGGCCGCCTCGTTCACGAGCCGGTCCATCTCGGCTTTCGGCGTCTTCCGGATCTTCAGGCCGAACTCGAGGTTCTCGCGGATCGTCATGTGCGGATAGAGCGCGTAGCTCTGAAAGACCATGGCGATGTCGCGGTCCTTCGGGGCCACCTCGTTCACGACGCGGTCGCCGATCGAGACCGTCCCGCCGGAGATCTCCTCGAGCCCCGCGATCATCCGGAGGGCGGTCGACTTGCCGCACCCCGACGGCCCGACGAGGACCATGAACTCGTGGTCCCGGATGTCGAGGTTCAGCCCCTCGATGACGGAGACGTCGCCGTAGCGTTTCGCGACGTCCTTGAAGACGACTTCGGCCATGCGTGGGCCTCCTGCTCAGCGCCCGGGCGCCAGGATCGCGGCGCTCCGGGGCGGAAGGGTCAGGGAGACGGAGCCCCCGGCGAGAGTGACGGCGAGGCCGCCGAGGTGGTCCTTCGGGGCCTGGCCGCCCCACTCCGCGGGGGCGGGGAAGGTGATCGGGGCGGGCTCGGCGGCACGGTTCACGGCGACGGCGACGGCGTCGCCCGACGCCGCGTCGCGCCGGAGGAAGGCGTAGCCGTCCCCCTGCGTGACGAGCCCTTCGTGGGTCCCGCGCCGGAGCGCGGGGAAGGCCTTCCGGATCGAGACGAGCCTCACGTAGTCGGCCCGGAGCGCCTCGTTCCGCGGGAGGCCGGCGCCGGGCCTCACGTCCCGCGCGCCCCACGGCATGTCACTCCGGTTCTCGGGCCAGTCGCCGCCGGGGCGGGCGACCTCCTCGCCGTAGTAGATCGTCGGGATGCCGGCCGTCGTCATCTGGAGGACGGCGGCGAGCCGGAAGAGCTCCACGTTCCCGCCCAGCTGGAAGAGGCCGCCGGGGACGTCGTGCGAGGAGAGGAAGTGGGAGAGGAGGTAGCCGGGGCGGACCTTCTCGCGCGACTTCAGGTAGCGGTCGAACGCGACCGTCCGCCCGCGTCCCTCGACGAACGCGAGGGCGTTCCCCTGGAACGCGAAGTCGAAGCCGGCGTCCATCTCGTCGCGTTCGAACCACGGGTCGAGGACCTGCGCGTCGCCTCCCCAGACCTCGCCGAGGAGGAAGAACCCCTTTCCGACCTCCTCGCGCGTCCGCCGCCGGTGCTCGGTCCAGAAGTCGTGCGCGACGTGCTTGACGGTGTCGAGGCGGAAGCCGTCGACGCCGAGGCGCTTCGCCCAGGCGAGCTGGGCGTCGAGGAGGTACTTCGCGACGTCGGGGTCCTCGGTCCGGAAGTCGGGGAGGCCGGCGACGCACGAGGTGACGTCGTCCGCGCCGCAGTCCCCCTTCTCGTTCGTCCGGAACCAGCCCTTCGTCCTCGGGTCCTTCGTGTAGCGCGACTCGTACCCGGCGTGGTTGTAGACGACGTCGAGGAGGACGCGGATGCCGCGCGCGTGGCACGCCTCCACGAGCGCGATGAAGTCGTTTTCAGAGCCGAAGCGCGGGTCGAGGGAGAGGAAGTCGTCGGCCCAGTAGCCGTGGTAGGCCCAGTCGGGGAAGCCGGCCCCGGTGACGAAGCCGGGGGTGTTCGTCACGACCGGCGTGATCCAGAGGGCGTTCACGCCGAGCGAGGCGATCTCGTCGAGCTGAGCCGTCAGCCCTTTCGCGTCGCCGCCGTGGAAGTGCCCCTTCTTCGAGGCGTCGACGTCGACGTTGCTCGCCGCGTCGCCGTCCGCGAAGCGGTCGAGGACGACGAAGTAGAGGACGGCGTCGCGCCAGTCGTCGA
>JAKPXO010000003.1 GCA_029567505.1 Acidobacteriota bacterium | reverse complement strand
CCGCCGCCGCGACCGCGAAGGCCCGCCTCCAGGATCTCCTGGCAGACCTGCTCGTCCGTCATCTCGGTCAGCGCCTTGCGGGCCGCGAAGTAGCCGCCCCGCGCGATGTACTCGCGGAGGTTCTCCGGGTCGAGGCTGCCGCACGCCTTCAGCACCGTGCGCTGCTGCTGCGCGTAGAAGGGAATGTCGCCGTGGCCCCTGCAGACCTGGCCGGTGGCCGGAACCCGGTAGAGGAGGCGTTCCACCGGCCGGCCGCTCTCCACGCCCTCGATGATCTCGGGCACGTCGCCGGGCTTCACGCCGCAGTAGAGGATTCCGTCCGGCTCGATGGAGAGGAGCGGCCCCATCTGGCAGAAGCCCTGGCATCCGCTCCGGGTGAGGAGGCCGGCCTTGTCCCGCTCGTCCTCGTAGTCCAGCTCGATCTCGAGGCGGATGCCTCGTTCGCGGGCCTGCTCGTGGAGAGCCTTGAAGACCTTCAGGGCGCCGTTCGCCATGCAGCCCGTGCCGGCGCAGATCACCACGCGGCGGGCGAACCGCTTCTCGGCCTCCAGGTAGTCCCGGCGGGTGGCTTCCAGGTTCGTCTCGAGCCGGGCGGTCACTGGGCTTCCTCCGCGCGGATCCGGTCGATGAGCGCCCGGGTGCGTTCCGGGTCCATCTGCCCGTGGACCTCGTCGTTGACGACGACCGCCGGAGCGAGGCCGCAAGCGCCGAGACAGCTGACGGTCTCGAGCGTGAAGAGCATGTCGGGCGTCGTCGTCCTGCCCTTGGGGAGCTTCAGGCTCTCCACGAGTGCGTCCGCGATGTCCTGGCTTCCCTTGACGTGGCAGGCTGTGCCGTCGCAGATCCGGACGACGTACTTGCCTTTCGGTTCCAGGGCGAAGTGGCTGTAGAAGGTCGCGACGCCGTAGACGCGGGCCGGAGGAATGTCCAGCGCCGTGGCCACGAAGGTCATGACCTCCTCGGGCAGGTAGCGGTATTCCTCCTGAACTGCCTGGAGGATCGGCACCAGCTTCGAGCGATCGTGGTCGAAGGACTCCAGGATTCGGAGCACCGACGTGAACTGACGTGCGGTCTCCGGGGCTTCGGTTTCGACTGTGAGCATCTGTTCGCCTCGTTGCCACAAGGGCAGGCTGGGTCCGGGGCCCTCGAAAGGAGGGCCCGCTGGTGAGAGCTTCGGGCGTGGCCCGTGGGGCCGGTCCTCGCGGGACGGGACCCGGGACCGGGCGACGGCGGAGGTGTCCCTCGGGACCCTCCTCGTTGAACCGGCTCAGGGCCCCGTGCCGGCGGAGCCCTTTCCCGACGCCGCCTTCCGGCGGACGGCGAGCTTGCGGGAGAGCACGCCCAGGCTGGAATAGAGGGCCACGTCCTCGACGATGACCGCCTCCGGAAGGTCGAGCACGATGGGGGCGAAGTTCCAGATGGCCTGGATCCCGGCGCCGACCATCATCTCGGCCACCGCCTGGGCCTCGTCGGCGGGGACCGTGAGGATGCCGATGGCGATGTGCATGCGCCGGGCGAGGTCCGGGAGCTTCTCCACGGGCAGGACGGGAACGCCCTGGACCTTCCTTCCCGCCCTCCTGGGGCTGGCGTCGAAAGCCGCGACGATCCGGACCCCGGCCCGCTCGAAGCCCGCGTATCCGAGCAGGGCCGTGCCCAGGTGCCCCGCCCCCACGAGGAAGGCGTCCGACACGTTGTTCCAGTTGAGGAACTCCTCGATGGACGCGATCAGGTCGTCGACCCGGTGCCCCACCTTTGGTCGTCCCTGGCTGCCCGTGACGGCGAGATCCTTCCGGACCTGGGTGTGGTGAACCCCCAGCGCCGCGCCGATCTGGGCCGCGGAAGTCGCCTCCTGGCCCTTCTCGCGGAGGCGGAGGAGGTAGTGGTAGTAGGAAGGAAGACGTCGCAGGGTGGCTTCAGGAACCGAATCCACGCGCATGCGCGCCTCCGGGTCTGAGCGGATATATCGAGAAAAACATCTCGATAAAAAATTCTAGATTAGGCGCTCCTCCAGGTCAAGCCCTCCCGGCGAGTCATCGCCGGAAGGCCGCTCGAAGCGACGCGCAGACCTCGTCGATGGCGATCGTCGCCTGTTCGAAGAGGCCCGGCAGGACGACGAAGTCGTGGAGCTGTCCCGCGTGCCGACGGTAGTCAACGGCATTGCCCGCTTCCCGCAGGCGCGCCGCGAAGGCCCGGACCTGGTCCCGGAGGACGTCGAACTCGGCGTCGAGGACCAGCGCCGACGGCAGGCCGCGGAGGTCCCGGGCGAAGCACGGGGAGGCCTGCGGGTGCGACGCCTGCGCCGGGTCCGTCAGGTAGTGGTCGCGGTACCACCGCAGGCTCGCGGCCGAGAGCCAGCCCCCCCGGCCGAACAGGCGGAACGACTCCGTCTCGGTGCAGGAGAGGTCGACCCACGGAGAGATGAGGACCTGCTGCACGAGCGCCGGCCCCCCTTCGTCTCGTGCTCGGAGCGCCACGCCTGCGGCGAGGTTGCCTCCGGCGCTGTCGCCCGCGACGGCGATCCGTGCGGGATCCCCGTCCATCTCTCCGGCGCGGGCGCCGACCCAGCGGAGCGCCGCGAACGCGTCCTCCGCTGCCGCGGGGAACGGCCGCTCCGGAGCGAGCCGGTAGTCGACGGAGACCACGAGACAGCCGGCGCCGTCCGCGAGGAGCGTGCAGAACGCGTCGAACTCTTCCAGCGTGCCGACGACGAAGCCGCCGCCGTGGAAGAAGACGAGGACGGGGAGGGGCGGGCGTCCGTGAGGGCGGTAGGCTCGAAGGCGCAGCGGGCCGGCCGGGCCCCGAATCAGGAGGTCGCGCACGGCCGCCATCTCGCGGGGGGATCCGAGCCAGGAGGGACGAAGGAAGGTCGCGCGGGCCTGCACCGGCGTGAGCGATGCTGTCGGCGCGGGTCCTTCCGCGGCGATCGCGGCGAGCAGCGCCTCGGCCTGCGGGTCGAGGCGGCCACCCCTGTAGACGGGGTCGTGATCCATCGAAGGACGACCTCCTTCAGCGGTCCCCGGCCTGGTCGAGCCAGGCGTTCAGCTTCTCGAGCAGCCGTATCGCCTCGGCTCGCTCCGGGGCCGAGAGGCCGGCTTCGGGGTCGATCGCCGTCCGTCCCGTCCTCCAGAGGCGGGCCGGAACGGAGGCCAGCTTCCTCCGACCCGCCGCTGTGACCTCGACGATCACCCGCCTGCCGTTCCCGGGGTCGCGCCGGCGGGTGATCCAGCCGGCCCGCTCCATCGTCGCGAGCATGGAGGTCGTGGTCGGGCGATCGGCGAAGACGAGCGCCGCGATCTCGCTCGGCAGGAGGCTCCCCGCTTCCCGGAGCTTCCGGAGGACGAAGAGCTGCTTCGGATGGACGCCGTACGGAGCCAGGTCCCTCGCGACGCGGCGCTTCCATCGGAGGTGGGCGCGAGAGACGAGCTCCATCAACCGGCCGGACACGATTAGAAGTCTAACTATCGACCCGGACGGCCGCAAGCGCCTGCTGCGTTTCGGGGGCCATCTCTCCGGGCGAACGGCCGGACGGGGTGAGCCGTCTCCGGCGAAGGAACGGACGAGGAGGGGGCGCGTCCCGCGCGGCGCCCCGTGTACTCTCGCCCGCATGGGCGATCCCCGCGTCTTCTTCGCCGCCGAGCGGACCCTCCTCGCGTGGATCCGGACCGGCCTGACCGTGATGGCGTTCGGCTTCCTCGTCGCCCGCTTCGGCCTCTTCCTCCGGGTCGCCGCCGCGCAGCTCGGGGCCGAGGCGCACACGCCCCGTTTCGCGCCCCTTTCGCACGCGATCGGGGTCCTCCTCGTCCTCGCCGGGACCTTCTCGATCCTCGTCGCGGCGCGCGAGCACCGCGCCTTCCTCCGGACGCTCCCGGAGAGCGACCGTCCCGCCGGGCGCGACGCGCGCCTCCACGAGCGGATGGCGACGCTCCTCGGCGTCCTCGGGATCCTCCTCACGCTCTACCTCGTCCTGTAGCGACCGGCGGAGTTGACGTGCCGACGGATCGGGTGTGTTCTCGGACCGCACGAGCCGGGAGACGGGAGGAGGCCATGTCGGTCGCGGAGTGGGTCTCGCGCTTCAACGACCGGTACCTCTACCGTCTCCCGGGGGGAGCGGGCCGGACGGCGCCGCGCGTCCCGATCAACCTTCAGAAGGCGACGGCGGGAGGAGTCGTCTTCGGGCTGATGCTGCATGCGGGCGACTTCACCCTCGCCGCGTGGCTCTACCTCGTCCTCCACGGGTCGTACGGACTCCTGTGGCTCGCGAAGGACGTCGCCTTCCCGGACCCCGCCTGGCGCCGCCCGCAGTCGCTCACCTCGGCCGTCGCCGTCTTCGTCTACCCGCTCGGCCTCTACTACCTCGCCCCGCTCGTCATGCTCACCGAACTCGGGAGCGCCGTGCCGGGAGGCTGGGGAACGACGGCGACCCTTCCCGCCGGCGTCGCCGCGGCGGCCGTCGCCTGCTACGCGTTCGGCGTCTTCCTCCATTTCGGGGCCGACGGCCAGAAGCACTTCGTCCTCGCGCACCAGCGCCCGCGGCGGCTGATCACGGACGGCTTCTTCGCGGCGACCCGAAACCCGAACTATCTCGGCGAGATCCTCATCTACTCCTCTTTCTGTCTCCTCGCGCAGCACTGGCTCCCCTGGGCCGCCTGCGCGACGGTCTGGCTCCAGGTCTTCCTGCCGAACATGCTCCGCAAGGATCGGTCGATGTCGCGCTACCCGGAGCACCCGGCGTGGGTCGCGCGGACCGGACTCCTGCTCCCTTCGATTCCGACGCTCGTGCGCCGGCTTCCGGACCTCTTCCGGACGCGGAGCGCGGACGGCGCGGAGCCCTGAAGGTCCGCACCCCTCCCGCACTCGCGCGACGACGACACGCGCCGACGGGCTCGCGCCCGCGCATCATTCGATGCGCGGGCGCGGCGACGTCGTGCCGGTGTCTCCGGACGGGCGGACTCGGGAGGACGAGCCGGCCGCTACCTCCGGCGGGCCGCGAGGGCCCCGAAGAGGAGCCCGACGCCGAAGACGGCCAGGGAGACGAGCGCGGTGTTCTCGTCCGCGTAATCGCTCACGCGGTCGACGGCTCGCGAGGCCCTCCGGCGGCTCTCCGAGAGCGCGCCTCTCGCACGGTCGGAGAGCTCCCCGGCGGCCGTCCGGACGTCGGAGGCGAGGCGGTCCGCGAGGCCGTGGCCGCGGGCGACCGCCTCCCGGAGCTCGCTCCTCACGTCCGGACCCATCGTCCGGGCATCACGTTCGGCGTTTCGGATGGATTCGGTGACGGCGGGGCTGAGGACGTTTTCCATGGGAGTCCTCCGGTTCGTCGTTTCGCGGGGTCGGCGTGATTCGGGAGGGACCGGCGGCCCCTCCCCCGGGTCAGGCGGCCGCCAGAAGCAGGCTGACGACCTTCGTCACGCCCGGAACGGATTTCGCCTTCGCGACCGAGGCCTTCGAGATGGCGGTGGAGGGCACCGTGCCGCGGAGGCTCACGACGCCGTTCGTCGCCTCGACCTCGATCTTCAGCGCGTTGCGTCCGACCTCCGAGAGGAGGGCGCCCTTGACCCGGGTCTCGAGGATTCCGTCCTTGATCTCGGCTTCGACCTCCTCCGCCGTCGACGCGCGCTCGGACGGCTTCTGCGTGACGCGGTTGTCGACCTCCTTGACCTCGGCGACGGAGAGCGCGACCTCCTTGGCGAGCTCCTGGCTCTCCTTCTTCTCGACCTCGCCGGTGAGCACGGCCTTGTTGCCGTGGATCTCGACCTTGACGGCCAGGCCGTCTCCGCCCAGCTTCGTGATGAGCCTGGCCTTCACGGCGATGGCCGTGAGCGCCTCGGAGACTTCCGTGTCGATCTTCTCCATCGTCGTCGCCTCGGCGGCCGCGAAGGGGGCCGCGGCGAGGAGCGCGGCGGCGAAGAGGGCGGTGGTGGCGTTGCGTGAGAGGTTCTTCATGGCTTCTCCTTTCGGTCGAAGGACGCGACGGGCGTGCGGGAGTCGGGGACGCGCCGCCCGCGTCAGGCGATCGGGTCGCGGCCCTGGATCACCCGGATCAGGACGACCGCGATCGCGAGAACGAGCAGCACGTGGAGGAAGCCGCCCAGCGTGTAGGAGCTCACCATGCCGAGCAGCCAGAGCACGAGCAGGATGACGAATATGGTCCAGAGCATCTCTCTCTCCTTTCCGGTTCCGTCCGGACTCGAGACCGCAGGAGCCGTGCCAGGCCCGGAGCCCCGCCGGGACGCCGTTCGCGGGCCGTCCGGCCGGGAGAGGGAGGAAGATCTTTCCGACGCCTCTTCACCGCGAGGACACTTTTTCAAGGCGAGCCGTGAGACGGACGCGTCCCGATCCCCTCGGCGTTCCCCGGACCGACGGCCTCGTTCCTCGAGCGGCGGGCTTGACGGCCGGCGCCCACCGGCCGATCGTCGTCTCCCCGGCGGGAGGTGACGCGATGGCGAGAACGACCCCGGCCCTGCTCCTTCTTCTCCTCGGATCCCTTCGCGCGCCGGCCGCGCCCGCGCCCGGAGAGGTCGCCCGCGACCCGCGGGTCACGCAGGCGCTCTCGCTCCTGACCGCCTGGTTCGACGCCGAGCAGGCCCACCGGCGGCTGCCGGGCCTCTCGCTCGCCGTCGTCCGCGACCAGGAGCTCCTCTACGCGCGCGGCTTCGGGTACGCGCACCTCGAGACGAAGGTGCCCGCGACGCCGCAGACGATGTACTCGATCTGCTCCATCTCGAAGCTCTTCACGAGCGTCGCCCTGATGCAGCAGCGCGACGCCGGGCGGCTCCGGCTCGACGACCCGGTGTCGAAGCACCTGCCCTGGTTCTCGATCGGCGGGATGCCCGTCGGCGCGCCGCCGGTGACCGTCTTCGGCCTCCTGACCCACTCCTCGGGTCTCCCGCGCGAGTCGGACGTCCCGTACTGGACCGGGCCCGGCTACCACTTCCCTCCCGCCGAGAAGATCCGCGGCAGGGTCGGCGAGCAGGAGATGCTCTACCGGCCCGAAACGGTCTTCCAGTACTCGAACCTCGGGCTGACGCTCGCGGGCGAGGTCGCCGCCGCCGCGGCAGGGAAGCCGTGGGCCGAGCTCGTGAAGTCCGGGATCCTCGACCCGCTCGGGATGACGGGCACCGAGGTCGAGCATCTCGACCGCTGGCGCGGGAACCGGCTCGCGACCGGCTACACCGCGCCCCGCAGGGACGGGACGCGCGAGAAGGTGCCGCCGTACGAGGTGCGCGGGATCGCGCCGGCCGCCGGGATGACCTCGACCGTCGAGGACCTCGGCCGCTTCGCCTCCTGGCAGCTCCGCCTCCTCGGGAGCGGGAAGACCGAGCTCCTCGACGTCGACACGCTCCGCGAGATGCAGCGGGTGCAGTTCATGGACCCGGGGTGGAAGACGAGCTGGGGGCTCGGCTTCCAGGTCTGGCGGAGCGGGGAGAGGACATTCGTCGGCCACAACGGCTACTGCCCCGGCTACCAGAGCCAGCTCCTCGTCCAGACGGACGAGAAGCTCGCGACCGTCTTCATGACGAACACGAACGGGATCGACGCGCAGCGCTACGCGCAGGTCGCCTACGACGTCGTCGCCCCGGCCGTGAGGAAGGCGCTCGACGACCCGTCGGGGGCGAAACCCCACGTCGCCGCGTTCGCGCGCTACGCCGGGCGGTACGACAACTGGCTCGCCGGAGAGGCGAACGTCTTCCCGTGGGACGACGGCCTCGCGCTCCTCCCGACCCCCTCCGAAAGGCCGCTGGACGCCCTCGTGAAGCTGAAGCCCGCCGGCGAGCACCGCTTCCGGCGCCTCCGCGACGACGGCTCGCTCGCCGAAGAGATCCGCTTCGAGGTCGACGCGCAGGGCCGCGCCATCCGCCTCTGGCGATTCAGCAACTCCATGGAGCGGGCCGCGGAGCCGCTCCCGGCGAGGTAGCCGGCCGGCGGCGGACCTTCACGTTCAGCCGGGTCAGGGCCGGGGATCGGCCGTCGGTTCCGCGCCCGGGACCCACCAGCCGCCGATCTCGATCTCCACCGCGTCGAACGGGACGGCGCGGACGACGGCGTCGCCCTCCCAGGCCCCCGCGAGGGTCCAGCGGTTCCCGCGGCTCTCGAAGACCTCGAGCGTCCGGGCGAGCGGGTCGACGAGCCACGCCCAGGTCACCCCCTCCTCGAGGTAGACCGCGAGCTTGCGCACCCTGTCGAGGCGCTGGGTGGAAGGGGAGAGGACCTCGCAGACCCAGTCGGGGGCGAGGGTGAAGAACGCGTCCGTCGGGAAGGCGGGCATCCGCTCCCGCCGCCAGCCGGCGAGGTCGGGGACGAGAACCTGCCGCCCGAGGTGAACTTCCGGCTCGAAGACGATCCACCAGCCCCCCGGCCCGCCCCGTCCCCGGTCGAACGGCGGCCCGAGGTCCCCCCCGAGAACCGAGGTGGCCCGGGCGTGCGGCGCCGTCGGCCGCGGGGAGGCGATCAGCTCCCCGTCGACGATCTCGCCGATCACGTTCTCCGGGAGGGCGAGGAGGTCGGCGTACGTCGCCTCCTTCTTCGGGCTCCGGCTGGTCGACACGGGGGAAGTCTAGCGCCCCCGCCCACCTCCTCCGCGTCCGGCACGCCGGCGCGGTCTACCTCCGCGTCCCGACCGTCGCCCTCAGCAGCCGGAGCCTCACGTCGAGCTCCTCCGGCGTCATGTGGGCGTACTTGGCCGGAAGGAGCCTGCGGCTCGAGGCCTCGAAGACGGCAAGGAGCTCCATGTACTCGAGGAGCTCCGCGTCGCGCGAGGGAAAGTAGTCGGAGGCCGCCTTCACGAAGTGCTCGGCGGTGACGGGCGCGTCGCCCCCCGCCTCGCGGGCGGCGTCGTCGTTCGCCATCAGGACGACCGCCTCGACGTCGGCGTTGCTGTAGCCGACGAGCTTCGCGGAGAAGGTGTCGCGGATCGTCGCGAGGTCGACGTCCGACCTCACCTTGTTCTTCTTCACGAGCGCCTTCGCGACCGCCTCGACCTCCTCGGGCGCCTGCGAGTAGAGGAACGGGATCTTCCGGTCGAGGCGCCCCGCGCGCTTCAGGTCGACGTCCAGCTTGTCGGGGCGGTTCGTCATGACGAGGAAGAGGATCCGGCCCCGGTTCGAGGTGTCGGACATGAACTCCTTGATCCGCGCGATGACGCGGCTCGAGGTCCCTCCGTCCCCTTCGCTGTCGGTGTTCCCGAACGCCCGGTCCCCCTCGTCGATGATGACGACGACCTGCCCGATCGCCTTGATGACGGTCAGGATCCGCTCGAGGTTCCCCTCGGTCGCCCCGACCCACTTGGAGCGGAAGTTCTTCAGCTTGATCGTCGGGAGGCCGCACTCCTTCGCGAACGCCTCGGCGACGAACGTCTTCCCCGTCCCCATCGGGCCGGTGAAGAGGATCCCCATCGGGACGCGGCTCCGCCGCCCCTCGCGGATGTTGTCGGCCAGGACGAGGAGGTCCTTCTTCACCTCGTCCATCCCGCCGACGACGGAGAAGTCGTGCCCCGGCTCGACGAACTCGACGAGGCCGAAGCACTCCCGCTCGAGGATCTCCCGCTTCCTCTTCGAGATGAGGCGGTCGACCTCCTTCCGCGCCCGCTCGGCCGCGTCGGCCGCGGCCGCAACGGCCGGGTCGGCGGCGCCGGGAGCGAGGAGGGCGCGGATCTCGTCGCGCGTGAGGCCCGCGGTGAGCTGGGAGAGCTTCTTGGCCCGCTCGGCAGCGTCGGCCGCGGTGCCGAGGAGGCCGGCGATGAAGGCCTCGCGCTCGGCGCGGTCCTCCTCGGCGGGCGGGGGCGGGGCGAGGATCGCCTCGATCTGGAGGAGCTTCAGGCCCGCCGTCAGGTCGGCGTAGCGCTCGGCCTCCCTCTCGGTCAGGCGCGGGTCGACGATCCGCGCCGCGGCCCGTCGGGTCTCGCGGTCGGGCATCGGGACGTCGACGACGGCGACCTTCGGGTTCGAGACGAGCTTCGGCGAGAGCTCGGCGAGGTTCTCGGCGACGAGGAGGACGACGTTGTCCTGCTTCTCGATCTGCGGGAGGAACGACCAGCGGTGGAGCGTGACGATGGAGGCGCGGTCGAGGTCCCCCTGGAACGACGGGTCGCCGGAGGGGGCGATCGTCTCGGCGTACTCGACGACGACACCGACCTTCCGCGAGGTGACGAGGAGCCGCTCGAGGCCGGCGAGCGCCTTCTCGCGCGGCGCCTCCCGCATCAGCTCGGCCTGCGCCTCCGCCTCCTTCGCCTTCTTCGGAAAGCGGACACCCGTCGCGAGGTTGTAGACGGCGATCGTGTCCCTCACGTCCTTCCAGAAGACGTCCGTGAGGAACTCGGTCAGCGGCCTCAGGGCGCCGTCGACGAGGACGAGGTCGTGGACGTTCCCGTGGAGGACGAAGAGGACCGCCTCGTTGCGCAGGTAGCGGCGGCGGAGGTCTTCGGCCCAGGCGGGGAGGATGCGGGCTTCGGCCATGGCGGCTCCTTGGTCAGAACGAGTAGCGCGAGACCCAGCGGGTCGGCTGGAACGGGGGGATTGAGCGCGGGACGAGGAGGGCGGCCCCCGGGCGAAGGTGGGCGCGGAACTCCCCGGGAAGCGCCTTCCCGGCGTAGGCCGCGGAAAGGTAGCGCCAGTCGGCCTCGGCCCAGTCCGAGAGCCACGCGTCGAGGTCCTCGACGCCCGCCTCGTGAAAGAGCGCCAGGGCGTACTCAGAGGCTTCCCGCTCGTAGCGTCGGATCGCCTCGAGCCGCTCGGGGCCCGGGCTCGCGTCGAGCGACGAGGCCGCGATCCCGAGCTCCCGGAGCTCCTCCGACACGTTCCACTGGACCGTGTGCCCGAAGAGGTGGGCGAGGACGAAGAGCGCGACGTCGACCTCCTGGTCGTGGTCGACGGCAATCTCGAAGCCGTCGAAGTCGCCGGTGTTCGGGTCGAGGACGTCGGCGATCCTCACGGGGATCCCGTACCTCGACTCGAGGAGGTCGTGCACCGCGTCGAACGCGGCGCGGAGGCGCTCCCCGGAGGGACCGGGTCCCTCGTTCACGGGTTCGAGAGGCCGGAGGCCTCGAGCATCGCCTCGGTGTCGCGCGCCGACTGCTTGATCGCCTCGACCCCCTCGAGGAGCTCGTCGAGCTGGCCCGAGAGCTCCTTCGGCGACTGCATCGTGACGATCTGGTCGGCGATGAGCTGGAACGTGTTCTCGATCAGGTCGAGCTGGCCGCGGGCGACGGCGAGGTAGTGGTCGATCTCCCGCATCCGCTCCTGACGCTTCACGACGATCGCGAGGTTCTTCTGCGAGATCTCGGTCCGCTGGTCCTCGGGGTCCCCCCGGCGGACCTCGGCCGCGTAGCGCTCGACGTCCCGCTCGAGGGCCCGCGCGTCGACGGAGTCGAGGTAGGAGCGGTAGCGGGCGCAGGTGAGGGCCATCTCGACGAAGGCGTCGACGAGACGGTCCGTCTTCACGAGCTCGCCCCGGAGGAGCTCGCCCGTGAACGTCGGGTTCTGCGCGGCGAGCCGCTCGATCTCCCTGCGGCGGGCGACGAGCGCCTCGACCCTCTCCCGGTCGTGCTCCGGCAGGACCGCGATCCGCTTCCTCCGTTCCTCGGCCTCGATCGCCTCGCGAAGCTTCGCGAAGCGCGGGTCCCAGAGGAGGTGGCGGAGGCGCTTGCTGTCGGGGGCCCAGAGGAGCCAGAGCGCCTCGAGGCCGAGGGCGCCGAGGATCGGGAGCGGGTTCAGCGTCAGGAGCGACGCGGCCGCCGCTCCCCCGAGGAGGGAGAGGTTGTAGGGGTTGAGGAACGCGGCTTTCACGTAGGACGGCTGGGCGCCGAAGACCGTGTCGGCCGCCCTTCCCTTCAGCAGGTCGACCGCGGTCTCCTTCGCGGCCGCGCGCACGGCCGGCGAGACGCCCGACCGGGCCGCGGACCTCTGCGCCGCGGAGCGGTTCCGGGGGACCTGCTGCTCCGCCACCGTGCCCCGTCCTAGCCCGCCGGCTGCGGGGCGTAGAGCATGTCGAGGAGCTTCTTCTCGATCGCCCGGAACTCGTCCGTCGACTTCAAGTGGACGTCCCGCTCCGCGAAATTCGGGACGTCGACCCGGTGGAGGATCCGGGCCGGGCGGGAGGAGAGGACGTAGCAGGTGTCGGCGAGGTAGACCGCCTCGGAGACGTCGTGCGTCACGAAGAGGATCGTGTTGTCCTCGATCCTCGAGACGTCGAGGAGGAGCCCCTGCATCCCCCACCGCGTCATCGGGTCGAGCGCGCCGAACGGCTCGTCCATCAGGACGACGCGCGGCTTGTTCACGAGCGTCCGCGCGATGGCGACCCGCTGCTTCATCCCGCCCGAGAGGTCCTTCGGGAACCGCTTCGCGAAGTCGAGGAGGCCGACCTCCTTCAGGACCTCGCGCGCGCGGTCGCCGCGCTCCTTCGCGGCGACGCCCCGGAGCTTCAGGCCGTACTCGACGTTCTCCTGGACGGTGAGCCAGCCGAACGACGTGTAGGCCTGGAAGACCATCCCGCGGTCCTGCGAGGGGCCCCCGATCGGCTGCCCGTCGAGGAGGACCTCCCCCTTCGTCGGCGGCAGGAGGCCGGCGACGGCCTTCAGGATCGTCGACTTGCCGCACCCGGAGGGGCCGAGGAAGACGACGATCTCCCCGGCGCCGGGCTTGTCGGCGATGTCGAAGGAGACGTCGCGGACGGCCTCGGTCTTCTCGCCTCCCCGCCCGATGTACGTGACGGAGAGGTCCTTCACCGAGAGCCGCGGGACGGCGGCCGGCGCGGCGGCGCTCACGCGTTCACCTCGCGCCAGCGGAACAGGAGGCGCGAGACCGACGAGATGAGGAAGTCGGTCAGGAGGCCGATGCCGCCGATCACGAGAAGGCCGGCGAACGACCAGGAAGCCTTCTGGTGCGTCCGGGCGAGCTCGACCATGTAGCCGAGGCCGTGCTCGGGGTTCACCGCCTCGGCGAGGATGACGTAGGTCCAGGAGATCGCGTTCATGACGCGGAAGGAATCGAAGATCTCGGGAGCCGCCGCCGGGAGGAGGACGGTCCGGATCACCTGCCCTCGCGTGGCGCCGAGCGTCATCGCCGTCTGGACGTACTCCTCGGGGACCGTGCGGATCGCCGTGACGACGACGGGGAGGAGGTAGACGAAGACGCCGAGGAAGAGGAACGCGATCTTCTGCTTCTCGTAGATCCCGAACCAGAGGATGAGGAGCGGGATGAAGGCCGAGATCGGCATGTACCGGAGCGGGGCGACGATCGGCTCGAAGAGCCTGTTCACCGGGGTGAACGCCCCCATCAGGACGCCGAGCGGGAGCGCGACCGCCGAGGCGATGAGGAACGCGAGCGCGATCCGCCTCGTGGAGACGAGGATCGCCCTCCAGAGGTCGTGCTGCAGGAAGAGCTGGAGCGTGCCGCGGACGACCTCCGTCGGCGAGGGGAGGAAGTCGGCCGGCGCGAGACCGCCGTAGCTCAGGACGCACCAGACGGCGAGGACGAGCGCCGGCATGACGAAGCCGAGGACGAGCGCCGTCCGCTTCGGGAGCGGCGCCCGGAGCGCGAAGAGTCCACGGTTGCTCAAGCCATTCCCCTCCTGCCTCGTCTCCCGGCGCGGGAGGCGCGTCGCCGCGCCTCCCGGGTACCCGCCCCCTATACCGGTCTCCGGTGGGGGGCGCGGGGGGATCGAGAACCCCCCGCGATCGTTTCAGTTCGTCGCGAGGACGACCTTGATGTCGGTCCGGCGGTTCAGCTGCCGTCCCGTCTCGGTCGTGTTGTCGGCGACCGGGTTCGTCGAGCCGCGCCCGATCGTCTGGAACCGGCTCGCCTCGATGTTCGGGAAGTTCGTCAGGACGTAGTTCTTCACGGCGAGCGCCCGCCGCTCGGAGAGGGCCATGTTCAGCGAGGCCTTACCGGTCGCGTCGGTGTTCCCCTCGACGCGCAGGTACGTGTTCCCGAACGAGGTCATCGTCTCGCCGAGGGCGTCGAGGACGAAGAAGGAGCCCGGCATGATCTCGTCGCTGTTCGGCGTGAAGTGGATCTGGATCTGCTTGTTGATGATCGCCCGGTCCGTCGCCGCCGGCGCCTTCGCGGCGACCTTCGGCTCCTCGACCTGCTGCGTCTGGTACGCGGCGGCGAGGGCGCCGAGGAAGCGGGTGTCGGCCCAGTCCTTCGCGTCGACCGGCCGCGTGACGAGCCCCTTCTTCCGCCAGATGACGAACGCCGTGTCGAAGAGGGTCTCGTAGTGGGCCTTGCCGCCCGTCAGGCCGTAGAACTGGGCGTTGTCGGCATAAGGGGTGAGCTTGAGGCCTGAGAGCATCCCGGAGACGGTCTCCTCGTCGAGCTTGAGCGCCTTGCCGACGACGGCGTAGGAGCCTGCCGGGTCCGACTTCATCATCTCGATCCCGTCGAACCAGCCGTGGACGAAGTCGCGGACGGTCTCCGGGTAGGAGTCGATCAGGTCCTGCCGGGCGCAGAGCGTGTCCGCGATGATGTTCGTGGCGGCGGCGGTGGAGACGAGGATGTGGGCGTCGTTCCGCGCCTCGACGGAGGCGGAGAGGTCCGGCTCCCAGGTCACGGCGGCGTCGACCTGCCGCGCCTTGAACATCGCGGCCGCGGCCGGCGCGTCCTGCGTGAAGACGATCGCCTTCTCGACGCCGGCGCGCTCCTCGGGCGTGAGGCCCGACTGCGACAGGAGGTAGAGGAGCAGGAAGTGGGAGGGCGTGAACTGCGTGCAGGCGACCTTCTTCCCGCGGAGGTCCTCGATCGACTTGATCGAGGCGAGCGAGACGATGCCGTCGCCGCCGCGGGACCAGTCCTGCAGGAGGATCGACTTCGCCTTCGCCCCCTGCTCGGCGAGGATCGACGCCTCGCGCGCCCAGTTGTCGACGGTGTTCCACATGACGTCGACGTCGCCCTTCCGGAACGCGGCGAGCTTGGCCGCCGGGTCCTCGAGGAGGACGAACTTCACGTCGAGGCCGTACTTCCGCTTGTAGTAGGAGGTGGGGTTCGGGTCCATGCCGGCGTTGAAGACGACGCCGGGGGCATGCCCCGCCCAGGTGTTGATGGCGACGACGAGCGGCCGTCCGAGCTTGCCGGAGCCGGTGAGCGCGGCACCCGTCACCCCCTCGGAACCCTTGCCCCGTTCGGCGTCGGCGGGAGCGCCCTTGAGCGCGTCGAAGTCGGCGGAGTCGACTCCGGCGCTCTCGACGGCTCCCTTCTTCTCGGCTCCCGCCCACTGCCGGACGGTGTCCCCCTTGTAGTGCCAGAAGGCGTAGCCGAGAACGCCGAGGACGACCACGGTGATGAAGAGCTTCGCGAACGGGGTGAGCTTCATGTCCCTCTCCCTGGCGGAGGGGCGACCGCTCCGGCGCCGGATCGCGCCGCGGCCCCTCTCCGCGAAAACGCGAGCGGCCCCCGCGGGGGCCGCTCGTCCTTACATCGTCTTCTGGCCCTGGGCCGCCTGGGCCGCGGCCCGCTTCGCCTTCAGCTCGGCGAGCTGCTGCTTGGCCTGCACGTCGCCGGCCTGGGTCTTGAGCGCCGCGAGGCGGCCGTCGAGCGAGGTCTCCGAGAGCTCCTTGCCGAGGTTCGCGGCGGCGACGGTCGTCTTGATGTGGTCGCGGACGTTCTCGAGCGCCTTCACCTCGGCGTCCACCGAGAGGCCGTCGAGCTGCTCCTGGATCTTCAGCCGGGCCTGCGCCGACTGCATTCGCGCGAGCATCGTGTCGCGCTCGGCCTTCAGCTTCTTGATCTCGCCCTGCACCTGGAGGAGCGAGCTCTTCGCCGACTCGGCGTCCTTCGAGGCCGTGTCCATGTCGGCCCGCATCTCCGTGATGTCGGCCTCGAGCTGGTTCTTCTTCTGGATCAGGATGACGGCGAGGTCGTCCTGGGCCGTCTCGACCGCCGCGTTCAGCTCGGCCTCGGTCTGCGCGAGCTCGCGCGTCGACTTCTTCAGGCGCTCGTCGATGTCCTCGCGGCGCCGGATGATCGACGCGGTCGCCGTCTTGAGCTTCGTGTACTTCTCCACCATCGAGTTGATGGCGTTCTCGTAGGCGATCTCCGGGTGCTCCTTCTCGACGTCCGAGATCCAGATCGAGAGGAATCCCTTCCAGAGGTTGCCCAGCCTCGCGAAGAAACCGACGTTGGCCATGCTAATCCTTCCTCTCGGGCGGGGCGGTCGGCTCGATGAGCTTCGGGGACGAATGGACCACCCGCGCCACCTCCTCCTGCCCGAAGAACTCGAGGACCTGCTGGACCTCGAGCTTCCTCGCGTTACAGCTCGTCTGTACGGCGGCCTGCTCCTGCAGTTTCCGGTCGAGGAGGGCGCGCGCCTCGGCGATCTTCTGCTCGTACCCGGCGACGATCGTCTGGACCTCGCGCGCCGTGTCGGCCGTCTCGCCCGCCGTCCGGCGAAGGTAGCCCTCGAGCGCCTGGATCGACTCGACGCCCGCCTCGATGATCTTGTCGACGGGGACGCCGAACGCCTTCAGCGACGCCTCGACGATCTGCCTCTTCACGGCCGGGTCGGTCCCCGGGGGAAGGCCCCCGAGGAGCGCCTGCGCCTTCGCGAAGAGGTCGCGCTCCTGGGCGTCGACCCCCGCGGCGTCCAGGACGCCGTCGAAGTCGACCTGGCCGGCGACCGCCCTCGGCGGCTCCTTCACGAACGTGACGGGCGGCGGTCCGGGAGGGGGCGCGGCCGCGGGTTCCCCGTCCGCCGCCGGGACGTCCACCTCCGCGGGGAGAGAAGCCTCCTCCCCCGCCTCCTTGACGACGAACCAGCCGAGGACGGTGGAGCCCCAGTTCTTCTTTTCGCTCATGGCAAGTCTCGAATTCGAGATCTTATCAAGCGGGCGGCCCGGAATCCGCTCCCCGACCGGGCCGTCGTAAAGTCGGGAGGGAGATGGCGCGCGGTCACTGGGCCCGGTCGACGGAGGAGCTCCGGAAACGTCTCGCGACGGCGGTGCCGCGCGAGACGCTCCGGGCGCTGCACCGGCGTTCCGCCGCGCGGCACTTCGCGGTCGTCCTTCGCCAGTCGCTCCTCTTCGCCAGCGCCTTCGCCGCCGGCTGGGCGTTCGAGAGCCTCTGGGTCCGCGTCCCGGCCGCGATCGTCCTCGGGCTCTGCGTCTTCGACGGGACGATCCTCCTCCACGAGGTCGTCCACCGGACGGTCTTCCGCTCCGACCGGCCGCGCGCATACCGCCTGCTCGGGCTCCTGTACGCCCTGCCGTCGGGGCTCTCGCCGTCGCAGTTCACGCGCTGGCACCTCGACCACCACGCCGAGCTCGGCTCGGCGACGGACGACCCGAAGCGGGCCTGGCTCTCGCCGAAGCGGAACGTCCGGTGGCTGAAGCTCCTCTACGCGACGCCCGCCCTCTTCCCGATCTACTTCCGGGCGGCCCGGCACGCGATGGCGGACTACCCCGCCGCGCTCCGGCGGACGATCCTCCTCGAGCGGGCGGCCGCGACGCTCCTCCACCTCGCCGTCGCGGGGGCGATCGGCCTCCTCGGCGGGTGGGAGCGGGTCGTCTGGCTCTGGGCGATCCCCGTCTTCGTCGTCTTCCCGCCGGTCTTCACGCTGAACCGGCTGGGGCAGCACTACGACGTCGACCCCGGCGAGCCGTCGAGATGGGGCACGCGGATGGCGCGCTCCCGCTTCTGGGACGTGGCCTGGCTCTGGTCGAGCTACCACCTCGAGCACCACTACTTCCCGACCGTCCCCTTCTACAGGCTGCGTGACCTGAACGCCGCCCTGACCCCGTTCCTCGACGGCGAGGGGCTCCGCGCGCGCCGCTACCGCGAGCTCGTCTGGGACTGGCTCGTGAGGAACCGGGCGCCTCACACGGACTGGCGCGCCCGACTGTAATAGACTTGGAAGCCCTTTATGGCGGAGAACCTCGGCAGGATCCTCGTCGTCGACGATGAGCCTTTCGCACGGACGGTCGTCCGGCGGATGCTCGAGGTGGACGGCTGGGAGGTTTCCGAGGCCCGGTCGACGCAGGAAGCCCGCGCGCTCCTCGCCGGCGAGCCGGAGCCGGTCGCGCTCCTCCTCGACGTCCTCCTCGACGGCGAGAGCGGTCTGGAGTACCTCGAACGGCTGCGGGAGGAGGGGGTCCTCGTCCCGGTCATCGTCATGACCGCCATGGAGGACGTGGAGACCGCCGTCCGGGCGATGAAGGCCGGCGCCTACGACTTCCTCGTCAAGCCGGTCACTCCGGAGCGCCTCCGGACGGCCCTGACGCACGCCGCCGAGCGGCGCGCGCTGCTGGACGAGAACCGGGACCTCCGCAAGAGGGTCCGCCAGGAGGCGTTCGGCCGGACGCTCGTCGGCGAGAGCCCCGCGATGAAGGCGCTCTTCTCCGAGATGGAGCGGGTCGTCGAGACCGACATCGCCGTCTGCCTCCTCGGGGAGACGGGGACGGGCAAGGAGCTCGTCGCCCGGTGGCTCCACGAGAACGGACCGCGCGGCAAGGGCCCGTTCGTCGACATCAACTGCGCCGCGATCCCCGAGACGCTGATCGAGAGCGAGCTCTTCGGTCACGAGAAGGGGGCGTTCACCGGCGCCGCGGCCCGCCACAAGGGAAAGCTCGAGCAGGCCGACGGCGGGACGCTCTTCCTCGACGAGCTCGGGGAGATGGCTCACGCGACCCAGGCCCGGCTCCTCCGCGTCCTCCAGGAGAAGACCCTGGTGCGGGTGGGCGGCAGCGAGACGATTCCCTACAACGCCCGGCTTATCTCCGCGACGCAGCGCGACCTGACGGCCGCCGTCCGTCAGGGGAGCTTCCGGGAGGACCTCTACTTCCGGGTCGTCGTCTATCCGCTGCGGCTTCCCCCGCTCCGAGAGCGGATCGAGGACATCGCGCTCCTCGTCCACCACTTCATCCGGGTCTTCCGGGCGAGCACCGGCCGCCCCGTCGAGGGGATCACGCCCGAGGCGATCGTCACGCTCGAGGCGTACACCTGGCCAGGGAACGTCCGGGAGCTGCAGAACGCCGTCTTCCGCGCGGTCGTCTCCGCGCGGGGGCCGTTCCTGACGACCGCCGACTTCCCGGACCTCTCCCCCGACCGGGTGCCGCGCTACCAGCCGCGCCCGTATCCGGCCCGGCCAGACGGCCCCCCGACCCCCGCCGCCGGCCTTCAGAAGGCGGCGATGGCCGCGCCGAGCCTCGTCACGATGGAGGACCACGAGCGGGCCGCGATCCAGCAGGCGCTCGACGCCTCCAACGGGAACGTGAGGGCCGCCGCGGACCGCCTCCAGGTCGCCCGGTCGACGCTCTACCGGCGGATCCGCGCCCTCGGCCTGACGGCCGCGTCCTGAGCGCCGGGCGCCCGCGCCGGCGCCCAAACCCGCTCTGCTACTCTCCCGTCCCGTCCGGGGCGGCCCGTGGGCGCCCACTCCCGACGCCGAGGATGACGATGGCGATCGAAGTCTCGACCCCGCCCCTGGAGAAGCTCCATGGCCTCCTTCCGGACGACCTCGTCCGGGCCTACCGGATCGCGTACACCTCGCGCCGGATCGACGACAAGGAGATCCAGCTCAAGCGGCAGAACCGGATCTTCTTCCAGATCAGCGGGGCCGGGCACGAGGCGGTCCAGGTCGCGGCGGCGATGCTCATGCGGCCCGGCGTCGACTGGCTCTTCCCGTACTACCGGGACCGGGCCCTCTGCCTCGGTCTCGGCGTCACGCCGCTCGAGATGCTGCAGACCGCCGTCGGCGCGAAGGCCGGGGAGGCCTCCGCCGGGCGGCAGATGCCGTCCCACTGGGGCTCCCGGCGTCTCAACATCTTCACGACCTCCTCCCCGACCGGCTCCGAGTGCCTCCCCGGCGTCGGCGTCGCCGAGGCGGGGCGGTTCCTCGAGCGGCCCGAGTCCCGGCCCTTCCTCGCCGCCACCTCCGGCTTCGCGAAGGACGAGGTCTCGGTCGTCACGATCGGCGACGGATCGACATCCGAGGGGGAGTTCTGGGAGGCGCTGAACGCGGCGACGGTCCGGAGGCTCCCGGTCCTCTTCCTCGTCGAGGACAACAAGTTCGCGATCTCGACGCCGGTCGAGGTGAACACGCCCGGCGGCTCGATCTCGAAGGTCGTTCGCGGCTACCCCGGCCTCTTCCTCGCCGAGGTCGACGGGTGCGACTTCCTGGCGTCCTTCGACGCGCTGCGGTGGGCGTTCGCCTACTGCACGGAGCGGAAGGGGCCCGCCCTCGTCCACGCCCACGTCGTCCGCCCCTACTCGCACTCGCTCTCCGACGACGACCGGCTCTACCGGACGGAGGAGGAGCGGAAGAAGGACGCCGAAGGCGACCCGCTCGTCCGGATGGAGGCGCTCCTCCTCGAGCACGGCGTCCTGGACGCGGAGAAGCTCGCGGAGCTGAAAGCCGAGGTCGACGCCGAGGTGAACGCGGCGGCCGACGCGGCGATCGAGAGCCCGCAGCCGGAGGCGGCGGAGGTCTTCGCCCACGTCATCTCCCCCGACGTCGACCCGACCTCCCCCGCGTTCGACACCGAGGACGCCCCCGCGTTCACCGGCACCCCGACGACGATGGTCGACCTGATCAACGCCGCCCTGAAGGACGAGATGCGACGGGACGGGCGGATCGTCGTCTTCGGCGAGGACGTCGCCGACGCGACGCGCGCCGAGGTCCTCGCCGAGTGCAAGGGGAAGGGGGGCGTCTTCAAGGTGACCGCGGGCCTCCAGAAGGCCTTCGGCTCCGACCGCGTCTTCAACTCCCCCCTCGCCGAGGCGACGATCGTCGGCTCGGCGATCGGCTGGGCGGCCCGCGGCCTGAAGCCGGTCGTCGAGATCCAGTTCTTCGACTACATCTGGCCGGCGATGCAGCAGCTGCGCGACGAGCTCGCGACGGTCCGCTGGCGCTCCGGCGGGACCTGGAAAGCTCCCGTCGTCGTCCGGGTCGCGATCGGCGGCTACCTGACGGGGGGAGGCCCCTACCATTCGCAGTCGGGCGAGGTGACGTTCGCGCACATCCCGGGCCTGCGCGTCGCCTATCCGTCGAACGCCCTCGACGCGAACGGCCTCCTCCGGACCGCCATCCGCTGCGACGACCCGGTCCTCTTCCTCGAGCACAAGCACCTCTATCGACAGACGCACAACAAGGGGGCGAACCCCGGCCCCGACTACATGGTCCCGTTCGGGAAGGCGAAGGTCGTCCGCCCCGGCGCCGACGCCACGGTCGTGACGTACGGCGCGACCGTCTTCCGGAGCGTCGTCGCGGCGCGGAAGATCGCCGAGGACTCGGGGAAGGAGGTCGAGGTGATCGACCTGCGGACGCTCGCCCCGTACGACTTCGACGCCATCGCGACGAGCGTCGGGAAGACGAGCCGGCTCCTCGTCGTCCACGAGGACTGGAAGACGCACGGCTTCGGCGCCGAGGTCGCGGCGCGGGCGTCGGACGAGCTCTTCGAGCGGCTCGACGCTCCGGTGCGGCGCGTCGGGGCGAAGGACGTCTTCTGCGGCTACGCGCCGCAGCTGGAGGACGCGACGCTCCCGCAGAGCGCGGAGATCGAGCAGGCGCTCCGGGAGCTCCTCGCGTACTGACGTGAAGCGGGCGCTTCCCCCGCTCGCCCTCGCCGCCCTCTTCCTCGGCGCGCTCGGGGTGGGCGCCTTCTTCGCCGACCCGATCGGCCTCGTCGCCGACGCCGGGGCGCTTCGCTTCCGCTCCGCCGGAGCGCGCGCGACGACGGTGCCTGGCCCCTCGGGGACGCGCCTGTTCGCCCGGGAGCTCGGGCCCCGCTCGGCCGAGACGCCGGTCGTCCTCCTCCACGGCCTCGGCGCCGCCTCGCACTACTGGGCCGAGACGGCGATCGACCTCTCCCGCGCCGGGCGAACGGTGATCGTCCCCGACGCCCCGGGCTCCGGGCGGAGCGACCCGCCCGCGGCGGAGTCGGGCTGGGGGATCCCGGGGCGCGTCGCGGCGGTCTCGGCGCTGCTCGACGCCCTGGGGGTCCGGAAGGCGGACCTCGTCGGGCACTCGCTCGGGGGCTGGACCGCCGGGGCCTTCGCGCTCGCCGAGCCGCACCGCGTCCGCCGGCTCGTCCTCGTCGACGCCGCCGGCTTCTCGAAGCCCGACCCGCGGGCCGAGGCCGAGCTCCGGACGAGCCTCTCGCCCGGAGACCGCGCCGGCGCCCGCCGGCTCTACGACCTCCTCTTCCTGCGGAAGCCGTTTCCCGCCTCCGGGTTCCTCCTCGACGCCTTCGGGCGACAGTACCGGAGCGAGAACGTCGTCGCGACGGTGGCGGCGCTGGAGGAGAAGGACGGCCTCCTCGGCCGCGAGGCGGAGCTCCCCGAGGGGACCGTCTTCGTCCATGGCGCCGAGGACCTCATCTGCCCCCTGCCCGACACGCGCGCGGCGTTCGCGCGTGCGAGGAACGCCCGCCTCTTCGTGATCCGCGGGACCGGGCACGACGCGCCGCTCGAGGCGCCCCGCCTCTTCCACGAGACGCTCCGGGCCGCCCTCGCGGAGTAGGAGCGGCGCGGCGGGTCAGGGCGCCGGGAGGACGAAGCCGTCCGGCCCGGTCACGCGCAGCTCCGCCCCGGGGCGCAGGGCGTGCACGAAGAGGTCGTGCCGTCCCGGCGCCAGGCGCACGGTGAGCCTCCCGGCCGGACGCGCCTCGCCGAAGAGGACGCTCCCGTCGAGGCGCGCGTCGAGCCCGCCGCGGCTCGAGAAGGAGTAGAGCCCTTCCTCGGCGACGAGGAGCTCGCCCCGTCCGGGGGCCGGGAGGAGCGGGAGCGCGCCGAGGGACGCGGCCGCCGCCGCGGCCGCCGCGCCGGCCGGGACGCGGAGGAGCCTCCAGCCGGGGAAGCCCGGCAGCGCTCCGCCCGTGGCGACGGCGAGGGAGCCCGGCGCGGCGGGGCGCGCGGTGGCGGCGGACTCCGCGAGGAGGAGGTCGCGGGACGGGCGGTAGCGGAGCGCGTCGAGGCCGTCCGCCAGCCGGATCGCCGGTCGCCCGCTCTCCGGCCGGGCGAGGAGAGTGTCGACGACGAAGGCGTTCCGCGCGGCGCCCGGCGAAAGGACGACGTCGGCCGGGCCGCGGGCGTCGAGGTCCGCCCGGATCGCGTCGGCGAGCGCGCGCTCCGGCCCGCCGAAGGCGCCCTCGAGCCGCGGCGAGCCGAGCCAGCGGAGGAAGGCCCCGGCGTCGGTCGCGCCGGCGACGCCGACGACCGCGACGACGGCGGCGATGGCGAGGCGGCGCCGCCCTCCGGACACGGCGACGAGATGCTCGGCGCCGAGGGCCGCGAGGACGACGAGGAACGGAGCGGCGTGGACGGCTCGGTACGCATTCGCGGCCTCCTCGACGGCGAAGAGGCTCGCGAGGAGGAAGAGCCCCGCGGCCGACGCGAGGAGCCGTTCCGACCCTCCGCGGCGCAACCCGGCCGCGGCCCCGACGAGGGCGAGGCCCGTCACCGCGAGCGGCAGGACGGGACGGCCGGGGTCGCCGTGGCGCTCGTTCGGATCGCCTCCGAGGGCGAAGAGCCGCGCGTAGGCCGCGGCGTTCCGGGCCAGGCTCGACAGGGCGGTCCCGGTCCCTTCGCGCGCGGCGGAGAGCTCGCGGGCACGCGCGAGCGCCCTTTCGGGATGCGCGGCGTAGTGGGCCGCGAGCGGGGCGAGGACGAGGGCGAACGCGACGAGGCCGGCCGCGGCGACCCGCCGGAACGCGGCCGCGTCCGGGGCGTCGTTCGCGGTGGCCCGGCGCTCGCGGAGCCGGCCGACGAGCCAGAGCGCCGGGGGAAGCGGCAGGAGGGCCCAGGCCGCGACGTAGCCCCACCCCGCGAGCCCGGCCAGCGCCCCCGCGGCGGCGCCGAGGGGGACCGACCGCCGGCTCGCGGCGAGGAGCGCGAGCGCCGCGGCGAGGACGACGACGGCCGAGGTCGCGACCGCGTTCCAGCCCCACCTCCCGGTGACGAGGAGCCAGGACGAGGTGGCGCCGAGGAAGGTGGAGAGGAGGAGGGGGAGCGGCCGCGCGCCCGCCGCGGCTCCGGCCAGGGCGGCGATCCCCGCGAGGAGGACGAGCGCCGGCAGGACCGACATCGCGCGGACGGAGGCGATTCCTCCCCCGGCGGCGCGGTCGATGACGGAGAGGCCGTGGAGCGAGAGGTTCGTCAGCCAGGAGTTGACGAAACCCGCATCGGGGGGCTGCAGAGGCGAGGTGCCGAGAAGGGGCGCGTTCGTCGCCGAGACGACCCGCGCGGCGCGCAGGGCGAGCGCCTCGTCGATCCAGGGACCCGGCGGCGCCGCCCGGACGCGGTGGAGGCGGAGCGCGGCGCCGGCGAGGAGGAGCGTCAGGAGCGCCGTCCCCGTCGCGAGTCGCCGCGCCGACGCCGTCACTGCGGACCTTCCGGCTCGAACGTCTCCACGACCGGAATGCTCGTCCCCTGCGAGAAGCGGTCGTCAAACGCCTCGGCGAGGACCCGGCCGTCCATGTCGCGGGCGATCGGCTCGCCCGCGAGGGCGAGGAGCGTCGGCGCCAGGTCGACGACGTCGGCCGAGGTGAGCCGGACGCCCGCGCGGATCCCGGAGCCCCAGAGGACGAGGAAGCCGTCGTCGCCCCCGTCGGGCGACGCGACCGGAGCCCGCCCGCGCAGGAGGTCGAGGAGCGCGGTCAGGGGCGGCGCGGGGCCGAAGCTGGCCGGGGCGAAGACGCACAGCGTCCGCTCGCGGCCCTCCCGCTCGAGGAGGTCTCCGAGCGTGTCGTCCAGGAACCTGTAGTAGGCGAGGAGCGCCTTCTCGGCGGCATCGGTCTCGCGGCGCGAGACACCGAAGTAGCGGCGGGGGTCCGCCGCCGGGCCGAGGGCGCGCGCCGGACCGGAGAGGCCCGATAGGACGAGGGCCGAGACGCTTCCGGGGCCGGTCGGAACGCCCGCCAGCGTGGCGCCGACGATCCCGAGATCGCGCGCCGCGCCGGCCGCCGCGCGCGCCTGGGTCCGCTCGGCGTCCGGCAGCCCGGCCGGCTCGAGGGCTCGCGCGAGCGGGCGGTCGAGGTTCCCGGCGCCGAGGAGGAGAAGCCTCGCCCGCTCCGCGGTCTCCTCCGGGAGAGCCTCCCCCTTCGCCCCCTCTTCCGAGAAGAACCGTTCGGTGGCCCAGAGGACGAGCCCCTCCCGCGGAGGGTCGGCTGCGGGCCAGGAGAGGACCGCCGCCTCGTGACCGCGCTCCGCGAGCACCTCCCAGAAAGTCCGGCTCCGCCGCGTCGCCCCGCCCTCGCGGCGCGGGCTCGCGAGCGGCAGCGGAATCGGTCGGGCGAAGCCGGGTAGGCGCGGCCCGAGCCGAAGGAGCCCTGCAGGCGTCGACTGCGACGTCTCCGAGACGACGCCGTGCTTGCGCGGCATCTTCCCGGTCGCGGCCGTCGTCCAGAGGGCCGAGCGGTCGTAGGGGGCGAGCGTGCCGAGCGGACCGCCCGCCCCTTCGTCGAGGAGCCGTGCAAAGACGGGGAGACTGCCGTCGGACGCCGCGCGAGAGAGGAGCTCCCAGGAGACCCCTTCGAGGCCGACGACGAGGAGGCTCCGCGTCGCCGTCCTCGGGATCGACTGCGGCGGGTCGAGGGGCAGGCGCTCGGGCCCGTGACGCCCGAGCAGCGGCACCGCCGAGAGGAGCGCCGCCGGGCCGAGGAGGTACGCGGCGGCGCGCCGTCCGCGCGGCCGCTTCCGGGCCGCAAGGAGAGAGGCGACGGCGGAGACGGCGCCGACGATCGCGACGCCGACGAGGAGGCGCCGGGTCCCGTTCCCGAGGAAGTCGTAGTAGAGCTTCCGCTGGGCCTCGGCGTGGACGGCGAGGAGGGTGAAGACGACCGCGGAGAGGCCCCAGAACCCGGCGGACGGGGTTCCCGGCTCCCGGACGAGAAGGCCGAACGGGGCGAGGACGAGGAACCCGAGGAGGCCGCAGGCCGCGAGGAGGCGGAGGGACGGGAGCGGGGCCAGGAGGTGCGGGTTCAGGGCCAGCAGGACGTTCCCCGCCGCGAGGCCCGCGATGGCCCCGAGGAGCGCGGGGTGGCTGCGCCGGAGAGCCTCGCTCATAATCCGCGTCCGCGAGTCTCGCCGTCTTCCGCATGGTGGTCAACGAAGCCCTCCGCATCCTCCGCACCGTCCGCTACGACGCGGCCCATTTCTCCGTGTTTCTGCAGGCCGGGACGATCGCCGCGGCCGCGAAGCCGGGGCAGTTCGTCATGATCCAGGCCGGCGACGGCCTCCGGCCCTACCTCCGCCGCGCGTTCTCCGTCGCCGACGTCACGACGGTGGCGGGCGTCCCCGGCATCGAGCTCGTCGTGAGGGCCGTCGGGGTCGGGACGGAGGCGCTGGGCCGATTCGCGGAGGGGACACCGATCCCGGTCCTCGGACCGCTCGGCGTGCCGTTCCCGATCGAAGACCTGAAGCAGTCCGACCGGGTCGCGCTCGTGGCCGGCGGGATCGGCCTCGCCCCGCTCGTCTTCCTCTCGCGGCGCCTCGCCGAAAGAGGGATCCCGGCCGACCTCTTCTACGGCGGCCGTAACGAGAGCGAGGTGCTGAAGCGTCCCGACTTCGAGCGCTTCCTTGGCGCGCACCGCTGCCGCTACGCCACCGACGACGGCTCGCTCGGGAAGAGGGGTCGCGTGACCGACATCTTCGGCGCCGCCCTCGAGGCCGGGACGAGCTATCGGCGCGTCTTTGCCTGCGGGCCGGTCCCGATGTTCCGGACTCTCGCCGGGATTCTCGAGTCCGCAGGCGTCGAGGGGTCGTTCGCCCTCGAGTCGGAGATGGCGTGCGGGTTCGGCGTCTGCCTCGGCTGCGTCCTGCCGGGCCGCGACGGGCGCTTCCACACGATCTGCACCGAGGGACCCTGCCTCCCGCCGACCGCGATCGACTGGAGCCGGGTATGAGAGGAGCGTCGCGATGAGCGTCGACCTCACCGTCCACCTCGGCCGACTCCTGCTGAAGAACCCGATCGCGACGGCTCTCTTCCCGGGGGTTTCGCGGCCCCCCCGGACCCCCCGCCGGAGCCGTGGCCGATGAGCGTCGACCTCACCGTCCACCTCGGCCGACTCCTGCTGAAGAACCCGATCGCGACGGCGTCCGGAACGTTCGGGTACGGGCTGGAGTTCGCGGAGTTCGTCGACCTCGCGTCGCTCGGGGCGATCTCCGTCAAGGGCCTCTCGCTCCGGCCCTGCCTCGGCAACCCGCCGCCGCGCATCTGCGAGACAGACGCCGGGATGCTGAACGCAATCGGCCTCCAGAACGTCGGCGTCGAGGAGTTCCTCGGCGAGAAGCTCCCGAAGCTCCACGAGGCGGGAGCGACCGTCATCGCGAACGTCTGGGGCGACACGGAGGCGGAGTACCGCGCCGTCGTCGAGCGGATCGGCGACGACCCACGGGTAGCCGCCGTCGAGCTGAACGTCTCCTGCCCGAACGTCGTCAAGGGGGGGATGGTCTTCGGGAACGACCCGTCGGCCCTCGGCGCGCTCGTCGCCGCGGTCCGCCCCGCGACGCGCCTCCCGCTCGTCGTGAAGCTCTCGCCGAACGTCACCGACGTCGTTGCCGCCGCCCGGGCGGCGGTCGACGGCGGGGCCGACGTCCTTTCGCTCATCAACACGCTCGTCGGCCTCTCGATCGACATCGAGACGCGCGAGCCGAAGATCGGCTTCACCACGGGCGGTCTCTCCGGGCCCGCGATCCGGCCGGTCGCCGTCCGGATGGTCTGGGAGGTGCGACGGGCCCTACCTCACGTCCCGATCTTCGGCATCGGCGGGATCGAGACGGCCGAGCACGTCGTCGAGTTCCTCATCGCGGGGGCGAATGCCGTCCAGGTCGGAACGGCCAGCTTCCGCGACCCGGGCATCTCCGGCCGGCTCGTCCGCGACCTCGCGCGCTGGTGCGAGCGGCACGGCGTGGAGAGGGTCTCCGACCTGACCGGCACGCTGAAGACGCGCCCGCGCCCCGAGAAGGCGTATGTCTGACGGCCGGAAGCGGATCGCGGTCGCCCTGGACGCTTCCGAGAGGAGTCGGCTCCTCGAGCTCGCGCGGCTCGTCGGGCCGGCGGTCGGCGTCCTGAAGGTCGGGCTCGAGGCCTTCTGCGGCCACGGTCCCGAGCTCGTCCGCGAGCTGGCCGCGCTCGCACCCGTCTTTCTCGACCTGAAGCTCCACGACATCCCGAACACCGTGGGCGGCGCCGCCGCGGCCGCCGCGCGGACGGGCGCCTCGATCCTGAACGTCCATGCGGGCGGCGGCGCCGAGATGATGCGCGCCGCCGGCGAGCGGGCCCGGGAGGCCGCGACGTCCGCCGGCCTCCCGGTGCCGAAGGTCATCGCCGTCACCGTCCTCACTTCGCTCGACGCAGCGGCGCTGGCCGAGGTCGGATTCGCCGGGGCCCCGCGGGAGACCGCCCTTCGCCTCGCGCTCCTCGCGCGGCAGGCGGGTCTCGACGGGGTCGTCTGCTCTCCGGAGGAGATCGGGACGATCCGCTCGGCCTGCAACCCGGACTTCCTCCTCGTCGTCCCGGGGATCCGCCCCGCGGGGAGCGCCGCCGGCGACCAGAAGCGGATCGCGACACCCCGCGCGGCGGCGCGCGCGGGAGCCGACCTCCTCGTCATCGGGCGGCCGATCACGGGAGCGCCCGACCCGGCCGCGGCGGCGCGGGCGATCGCGGACGAGATCAACGGGGCCTGAACCGCCAGGACCTCCCGGTGCCGGCGGGAGGCGCGCCCGCGCCTACTCGACCGGGATCTTCGTGTAGCGGGCCGCCGTCCGGCGGGCCTCGGCCGCCCGCTCGGCGAGGGCGATCTCCTCGTCGAGGAAGTCCCGGAGCGCCTTCAGCAGCTCGATCCCGGAGGTCGCCGCCCGGGCCGCCGAGTCGGAGTGCCCCCGGCGGGCCAGCTCGAGGACGAATCGGGTCGCGAGGTCTCCGAGCGGTTTCAGCAGGCATCCTTCCTTCCCGCACGGGACCCGCGCGCCCGCCTCGGCGGTCCACCCTTCCTCGGGCGCGCCCTCGACGCCCGGCCCGCGAGGCCGGTGGCCCGCCGCCTCGGCCCGCTCCTCCTCGGCAGGCTCGGGCCCGGGACCGAAGTCGGCCTCCAGCCCGTCCTCCGCGCCCCGGCTCCGGCCCTTTCGCCTCTCAGCCACGATTCGCCTCCGCCGTGCTCCGCTCGAAGCGGATCGTCAGCTGCCCCGCCTCCACCTTCGCCTTCGTCGGCACGCTCCCCGCGAGGGTCCTCGGAATCGGGATGTGGTGGCGGAAGTTCCCGAGAGTGACGACGAGGTCCCCCGACGCGACCGCGAGCTCGACGTCCTCCTTCTCCACGAACGGCAGGTCGAGGGTCAGGACGTAAGCCCCCGCCCGCTTCTGGAATCGGTAGGGCGGGGTCCTCCGGAACGACGCGGCCGGATCGAGCCCCGCGTAGAGGGAGGCGCCGAGCTTCGCGAGGCCGGCCGCCCCGACGACCTGGTCGTCCTCGAGCGGAACGGTCCAGATCGGCACCGGATCGAAGTAGCGCTTCGCTTCCGCGAGGAAGGTCGCCTGCGTCCGCCGCCACTTCTCGAAGAACGGGTCCCCGAGCCCGTCCGGGAGGAGGCGGTTCACGATGACGGCGTCGACCGTGAAGCCGTAGAGCCCGAAGTACATGAACGCCCGCTGCGTCTCGCGCAGGACGATCTTCTCGGCGTTCGTGACGAGGCGCACCGTCGTCGTCTTCGGGTCCTTCAGGAGCGCGTCGACGCCGTCCAGCTTCCCGGCGAGCGCCTTCACGTTGTCGAAGTAGCGCTCGGAGGGGATCGGGAGGTTCGTCACCTTTTCCGCCATCGGCCGGGCCACCTTCAGGATCGACCTCTCGATCCGGAAGAGCTTCTTCATGTACCAGTCGAGCGTCGGAGGGAGCGAGACGAACCGGAGCGACTCCCCCGTCGGCGCGCAGTCGAGGATCAGGACGTCGTACGCTTCCTCGCGGGCATACCGGTTGACGTAGAGGAGGGCGGAGACCTCCTCCATGCCGGGGAAGATCGCGAGCTCCTCGGCGAGGACCTCTTCGATGCCGGTGACCGCGAGGAGAGTCGCGATGTATCCCGAGATGTCGGACCAGTGGCGGCCGATCTCCTCGGTGACGTCGACCTCCTGGATCCAGAGGTTCCCGGCGACCGCGACCGGGACGCCGTGCCGCTTGTCGGCGAGGCGTCCGTCGAGGTCGAAGGCGTCGGCCAGCGAGTGCGCCGCGTCGACCGACAGGACGAGCGTCTTCAGGCCGCGCGCGGCGAGCGCGAGCCCCGTGGCCGCGGCGACGGTCGTCTTGCCGACGCCGCCCTTGCCCGTGTAGAGGAGGATTCTCATCGAATGGGAGGAGGCATCTTAGCCCGCGACGCCGCGCCGGCGGCGCGCGGTCAGTAGCCGCGGAGCCGGCCGCGTTCTTCCCGCTCCCGCCGGGAGAGCCGGCCGGCCCCGGCGTCGCGGCGAGGCGCGAGGAGCTTTTCCAGCCGCCGCGCCTCGAGCTGCTCCGACGTGAGCTCGGGGGTCGTCTCCTCGTAGAGCGTTCGCGCTTCGGCCTTCGGGACGTGCCGTTCGGCGACAGCCCTCACGACGAGCGTCCGCCGTCGCCCGGGGACGGTGACCTGGAGCGTGTCCCCCGGCTTCACCGTCCGGTGCGGCTTCGCCGCCGACCCATTCAGATCGACCTTCCCCCCCTCGCACGCCTCCTTGGCCTGCGAGCGGGTCGGGAAGATGCACGCGACGTCGAGGAAGACGTCGAGGCGGACGCCAGCGGCGTCCGCCTCCGGCCCCGGGCGGCTCCTCTCCCGCGTCATCCCCGGCCCGGCGCGCGGACGAGCCCCCGCGCCGCGGTCTTCCGCTCCCGGTGGGGGGCGCGGGGGGATCGAGGCTGGCCGGGGGGCGCCACACGGGGGGCTGAGCTTCGCGCGCCCCCCGGCCCCCCACCCGATTTCGCGCGGTTCGCATTCCGCGTGCGTCCGCGTTCGCACGCCCCCCGGACCCCCCGCCTCGCATCCGCGTCATCGGCGTAGCAGGGCCCCCGCCCCGCGTTCACTCGCCCCCGGTGGGGGGCGCGGGGGGACCGAGAAACCCCCGCGTTCACTTCAGAAGACCGGCTTCTGGACGGTGTGGTCGAAAGCGTAGGTGTACTGGTAGCCGAGGACGGAGGTCTTCTGCATGTACTTCGCCTCGACGATGACGTCGCCCCCGTGCCTGCGGATCTTGATGTCCTGGATCGTGAGGGGAGTCCCGGCCTCCTGGGCGATGACGAAGATCTCGTACTGGATCTTGTCGAGCGGCTTGACCCCCGCGAAGTTCGCCTGCTCGCTCATCGCGTCCTTCACTTTGTTGCCGGCGTAGTGCAGCGGCACGATCTTGAAGAGCGCGATGCCGACGACGACGACGATCGCGATCCCGACGATCGCCCCGAAGGCCCCTTCACCGCGATTCCGTTTCCGGGTCGACATGCTCTGCCTCCTCATCGGGCCCTCCCGCGCGGCTCAGCCGACGGCGTGGAAGGTCCGCTTCCAGCGGGTTCTCGAGAAAAAGTGTATCGCGCCGTCGAGGAGACGGCGCAGGCCGGCGTTTCGTCCGACGATCGGCTCCGCGGGGGGCCGGACGGACCAGTAGACGAAGAGGGCCCGCCCCCGGACGTGCCCCATCGGCACGGGGCCCCAGGCCCGCGAGTCCCGGGACTCGTCGCGGTTGTCGCCGAGGGCGAAGAACGTCTCCGCCGGGAGCGTCCGCGGCGCCAGCTCGTCCCGCCCCCGGACCGACGCGGGGACGTCCTCCCCCGCGAGGACGGCGGGGTCCCGGTGCACGACCCAGGGCTCCTCCTGGGGGACGCCGTCGACGAAGAGCCGTTTCCCGCGGATCTCGAGCGTCTCCCCCGGCAGCGCGACGGCCCGCTTGACGAAGTCCCGGCCCGGCTCCTCCGGCCCCCGGAAGACGACGACGTCGCCCCGGCGGATCCCGCGCGACGGGAGGAGGGGCCCCCACGGGACTCCCCGCGGCGCCCAGCCGAGCTTGTCGACGACGACGTGGTCGCCGACGAGGAGGCTCTCCTCCATCGACCCGCTCGGGATCTGGTACGTCTCGACGAGGAACGCCTTCGCGAAGAGCGCGAAGACGACCGCCACGAGGACCGCCTCGGCGTACTCACGCAGGGTGGTGCGGTGGCGCGGGACGCGGGGCGCCGGGCCGTCCCCGGCGGCGGAGGCCACGGCCCGCTCCCTCAGTCGACCTTCAGGACCGCGAGGAAGGCTTCCTGCGGGAGCTCGACCCGGCCGACCTTCTTCATCCGCTTCTTGCCTTCCTTCTGCTTTTCGAGGAGCTTCCTCTTCCGCGTGATGTCGCCGCCGTAGCACTTCGCGAGGACGTTCTTGCGAAGCGCCTTCACCGTCGAGCGGGCGAGGATCTTCGCCCCGATCGCCGCCTGGATGATCACCTCGAACATCTGCTGGGGGATCATCTCCTTCATCTTCTCGACGAGGGCGCGGCCTTTGACCTGCGCCTTGTCGCGGTGGACGATGAAGGCGAGGGCGTCGACCGGCTCGGAGTTGATGAGGACGTCGAGCTTGACGAGGTCGGCCTCGGCGTACCCCGTCAGCTGGTAGTCGAACGAGGCGTAACCGCGGGAGACCGACTTGAGCTTGTCGTAGAAGTCGAGGATGACCTCGTTCAGCGGGAGGTCGTACTTCAGGACGGCGCGCTGGGTGCCGGCGTACTCGAGCGAGACCTGTCGTCCGCGGCGCTCCTCGCAGAGCGCGAGGATGCCGCCGAGGTACTCGTCCTTCGTGATGATCGTCGCGAGAATCCGCGGCTCCTCGATGACGTCGATGAGCTGGGTCTCCGGGAGCTTCACCGGGTTCGAGATCTCGAGGACCTCGCCGCGGGTCGTCGTGACGCGGTACGGCACCGACGGCGCGGTCGTGATGAGCGAGAGGTCGAACTCGCGCTCGAGGCGCTCCTGGACGATCTCGAGGTGGAGGAGGCCGAGGTAGCCGCAGCGGAACCCGAAGCCGAGGGCCGTCGACGACTCCGGCTCGAACGTGAACGACGCGTCGTTCAGCCGGAGCTTCCCCATGGCGTCGCGCAGGTCCTCGTAGTCGTCCGACTCGGTCGGGAAGATCGAGGCGAAGACCATCGGCTTGACGTCCTGGAAGCCGGGGAGCGGCTCGGACGCCGGGCGCTCGGCCTCGGTCATCGTGTCGCCGATCTTCGTGGAGTGGAGGTCCTTGATGCCGGCGATGACGTACCCGACCATCCCGACCGTCAGCTCGGGGGCGACCTGGGCCTTGGGCGTGAAGACGCCGACCTCCTGGACCTCGGAGACGAGGTCCATCCCGAGCATCTTGATCTTCATCCCGGGCCGGATCGCGCCGTCCTTCACGCGGACGAGGCAGGTGACGCCCCGGTAGACGTCGAACCACGAGTCGAAGAGGAGGGCCCGGAGCGGGCCCTCGGCGTTCCCCGTCGGCGCCGGGACGTCGTGGACGATGTGCTCGAGGAGGTCGCGGACCCCCGTGCCGACCTTTCCGGAGGTGAGCGCGGCGTGCTGCGCCGGGATCCCGATGACCTCCTCGATCTGCTCGCGGGCCATCTCGGGGACCGCGCTCGGGAGGTCGACCTTGTTGATGCAGGGGACGATCGTCAGGTCGCCGTGGATCGCGAGGTAGGCGTTCGCGAGGGTCTGCGCCTCGACGCCCTGGGTGGCGTCTACGACGAGGACCGCCCCCTCGCAGGCCGCGAGGGACCGGGAGACCTCGTAGGTGAAGTCGACGTGTCCCGGCGTGTCGATCAGGTTCAGGACCCAGTCCTGGCCGTCCTCGCTCCGGTACTTGAGCGAGACCGCGCGGGCCTTGATCGTGATCCCCCTCTCCTGCTCGATCGGGTTGTCGTCGAGGACCTGTTCACGCATCTCGCGCGCGCTCAGGGCCCCCGTGATCTCGAGGATCCGGTCGGAGAGGGTCGTCTTGCCGTGGTCGATGTGGGCGACGATCGAGAAGTTTCGGATGCGGGAAGGGTCGGGCATGGTGTGGGTCGGGCCTCGCGCCCGAACCTTTGATTCTAGCGGAACCTCGGCGGCCCGGCCGAAGCTCCCCACGGCAGCCCCTCGAGCGGCCAGCGGGAGCGGGCCGGCGCCGAGAGGCCCTCGTGCGGCCCCCCGGCCCTGTGCCGGAGGAGGCCGGCGAAGGCGACCATCGCCGCGTTGTCGGAGGTGAGGGCCCGGGGAGCGAGGAGGACCTCGACGCCGCGCCGCGCCCCCCAGGCCGCGAGCCGCTCCCGAAGGAGCGAGTTCGCCGCGACGCCGCCGGAGACGGTCAGGAGCGGGAAGCGCTCCGACTCGTGGAGCCGTTCGACCCGGTCTTCGAGCTGGGCGACGACGGCCTCCTGGAACGCGGCGAGGAGGTCGCGCAGGGCCGGCGGGGCCTCCTCCTCGGGAAGCGCCGGACCGCGAAGCGCGACCCCCGTGTTCGGCGCGAAGCCGAGGGCGGCGAGGCGGTCGCGGACGGCCGTCTTCAGGCCGGAGAAGGAGAAGTCGTGTGAGCCTCCCTTGAAGCGCGGGACCGCGAACGGCTCGACGACCCGGCCGCTCCGCGCGAGGCGGTCGACGACCGGGCCGCCCGGATAGCCGAGCCCGGCCATCTTCGCGACCTTGTCGTAGGCCTCGCCCGCAGCGTCGTCGCGCGTCTTCGCGAGGACGGAGATCCCTTCCGGCGCGAACGAGAAGAGGTGCGAGTGCCCTCCCGAGACGACGAGCGCCGCGAAGCGGGGCGGGACGGCCCGCGCCGGGCCCCCGTCGAGGTCGAGGAAGGGCGAGAGGGCGTGGCCCTCGATGTGGTGCCCCGGGACGAACGGGACGCCGAGACCGAGCGCGAGCCCGCGCCCCTCCGCGAGGCCGACGAGGAGGGCGCCGACGAGCCCCGGGCCGGCCGTCGCGACGACGAGGCCGACCTCCTGGAGGTGTGCCCCGGCCTGCTCGAGCGCCTCGTCGAGGAGCGGCGGGAGGTTCGTCAGGTGCGCCCGCGCGGCGATCTCGGGGACGACGCCGCCGTAACGCTTGTGCATGTCGATCTGGGAGGAGACGACCGACGCGGCGATCGAGCCGTCCTCCCGGAGGAGGGCGACCGAGGTCTCGTCGCAGGAGGTCTCGAGGCCAAGGACGTACGTCACGGAAGGGCGAGGAGCCTCGCGAGCCCGTCGGCGTGCGGCGCGGTCGAGACGCCCGCCTCGGTCACGATCGCGTCGACGAGGGCCGCCGGGGTGACGTCGAAGGCCGGGTAGAGGGCGGGGACGCCGGCGGGGGCGACGGAGAGCGGGCTCTCGCCCGCCGGGTCGAGGAGGAGGACCTCCGCGCCGTCGCGCCACTCGATCGGGATGTCGCGCCCCGTGGGGCAGGCGGAGTCGAGCGTCGTCCGCGGGGCCGCGACGACGAACGGGACGCCGTGCGCCCGGCAGGCGAGGGCGACGCCGTAGGTCCCGACCTTGTTCGCGACGTCGCCGTTCGCGGCGATCCGGTCCGCGCCGACGACGGCGACGGAGACCTTCCCCGAAGCGATGACGGAGGCCGCCGCGACGTCGGGGAGGATCGTCACGTCGATCCCGTCCTTCGCGAGCTCCCAGGCGGTGAGGCGCGCCCCCTGCCAGAAGGGACGGGTCTCGTCGGCGAAGACGGCGACGGGGCGGCCGGCCGCGAGGGCGCGGACGACGCCGAGCGCCGTCCCGACGCCGGTCGTCGCCAGCGCCCCGGCGTTGCAGTGGGTCAGGACGCGCAGCGGACCGGCCGGGTCCGCGCCGAGGTGCGCGGCGATCCAGGCGGCGCCGTGACGCCCCATCGCGGCGCACGCCTCGCGGTCCTCCTCTTCGAACCGGGCCGCCTCGGCCTCGAGGAGGGCGACCCTCTCGGCCGGCGGCCGTCCGGCGGAGGCGCGGAACGCCGTCCGCATCCTCTCGACGCCGAAGCGGAGGTTCACCGCGGTCGGGCGGGCCTTCCCGAGGCGATCGGCGGCGGCCGCCCAGGAGGCGTCGAAGCCCCCGTCGGCGCCCGCGAGCCGCCGCGCCTCGACCGCGAGGCCCCAGGCCGCCGCGACGCCGATGAGGGGCGCGCCCCGCACGGCCAGGCTCCGGATCGCCTCGGCCGTCGCGTCGGCGGAATCGCAGTCGATCCACGTCTCCTCCCGCGGGAGGCGTCTCTGATCGAGGAGGCGGAGGCGGCCGGACGCGGTGTCGATCGGGCGGACGCGCGTCCCGAGAGGGGTCTCGCTCACGCGCGGACTATAGAATCGATCCTCGCCACGAGGTGCCGGTCCGTCCCGGCTCGCGCCAAAGCGGACGGACCCGAGGAGTCTTCCGATGGCCACGCTTCCCCGCAGCATCCGAGACCTCGAGCTCTCCTCCCGCCGGGTCTTCCTCCGCGTCGACTTCAACGTCCCGATCAAGGAGGGCGTCGTCAAGGACGACACGCGGATCACCGAGGCCCTCCCGACGATCCGCCTCGCCCGCGAGAAGGGGGCGCGGCTGATCCTGGCTTCCCACCTCGGCAAGGCGAAGGGAACGCCCGACCCGAAGTACTCTCTCTCCCCCGTCGCGAAGAAGCTGGAGGCGCTCCTCGGCGCGCCCGTCGCGTTCGCCGCCGACTGTGTCGGCGAGGCGGCAGAGGGGGCCGCGAAGGCCCTCGCCGATGGCGGCGTCCTCCTCCTCGAGAACACCCGCTTCCGCGCGGGCGAGGAGGGGAACGACCCCGCCTTCGCGAAGGCGTTGGCCTCCCTCGCCGAGGTCTACGTGAACGACGCTTTCGGCACGGCGCACCGGGCGCACGCGTCGACGGCGGGGATGGCCGCGCACTTCGCCGCGGACGCCCGCGGCGTCGGCCTCCTGATGGAGAAGGAGCTGAACGCCCTCGGGAAGGTCGTCGACGACATCGACCGGCCGTTCGTCGGGATCCTGGGCGGCGCCAAGATCCTCGGGAAGATCGCGGCCCTCGAGGCGCTCGTCGAGCGGGCCGACACGCTCCTGATCGGGGGCGGGATGGCGAACCACTTCGTCGTCGCGCTCGGCCTCGGCGTCGGCAAGTCGCTCCTCGAGCCCGAGGGGGTCCCGATCGCCCGGAAGGTGATCGACCGGTGCAAGGAGCGGGGCGTGAACCTCGTCCTCCCCTCCGACTTCCTCGTCGCGCCGTCGCTCGAGGCGGCCGGCCAGGCGAAGGCGGTCGCGATGAACGCCATACCCGCCGACCAGGCGGCGCTTGACGTCGGCCCGAAGACGCTCGAGATGTTCGCCCGGATGGCGAAGGGGGCGAAGACGATCTTCTGGAACGGCCCGATGGGGGTCTTCGAGACGAAGCCGTTCGACGCCGGGACGCGCGGCGTCGCGAAGCTGATGGCCGAGTCGGGCGCCTTCACCGTCGTCGGCGGCGGCGAGAGCGTCGAGGCGATCAACGAGGCGGGCCTCGGACCGAAGATCTCCCACGTCTCGACCGGTGGCGGCGCCTCCCTCGACCTGATCAGCGGCAAGAAGCTGCCGGGCGTCGAGGCGCTCCTCTAGACCCCGAACCCGTCCGCAGAACCCGCGGGGCCGGCGCGCCGGACCCGCCCCATGGAGGTCCGATGCACCCCTCGCGCACGCCGCTCGTCATCGCGAACTGGAAGATGAACAAGACCCCCTCCGAGGCCGCCGTCTTCTGCGACGACTTCCTCTCGCGCCTCCCCTCGCTCCCGGAGCGGGCCGAGCTCGCGATCGCCCCGGCCTTCCCGGCCCTCGAGCGGGTCGGCCGGCACCTCCTCCCGACGCGGGTGAAGCTCGCGGCTCAGGACGTCCACGTCGAGCCGAAGGGGGCCCACACGGGCGAGGTCTCCGTCGCGATGCTCGCCGACTGCGGCGTCGCGATGGTCCTCGTCGGGCACAGCGAGCGCCGGCGCGATCGAAAAGAGGCCGAGGCGGATTTCACGCGGAAGATGAAGCGCCTCGCCGACGCCGGGCTCTCCCCCGTCTACTGTGTCGGGGAGACGCTCGAGGAGCGCGACGGCGGAAGGACGGAGGCCGTCCTGGCCGCGCAGATGACCGCCCTCGACGCGTTCGGCGACGCCCTGCCGCCCGGCTTCGTCCTCGCCTACGAGCCGGTCTGGGCGATCGGCACGGGGCGCGCGGCGACGCCCGAGATGGCGGCGGACGCCCACGCCTTCCTCCGTGCCCGCCTCTCCGAGCGCTTCGGCCCCGCGGCCGCGGTCGCGACGCGCATCCTCTACGGCGGGTCGGTGACCCCCGCGAACGCGAAGGATCTCTTCGGAAAGGAAGACATCGACGGGGGGCTCGTGGGCGGGGCGTCGCTCGTCCCGGCCGACTTCGCCGCGCTGGCCGTCGCCGCCGGGGCCTGAGGCTCCGGCCTTTCCGGGCCGATTTTGGCCTTTTCGGGCCGGTGGGGTATCCTCACCGGCCCGTTTCGCCTCCGGGCGGCGGGCCGGAGACTCGCGCATGATTTACGTCCTCGTCCCGATCTACGTCATCGTCTGCGTGTTCCTCATCCTGGTGGTCCTCCTCCAGCAGGGGAAGGGAGCGGACGTCGCGAGCGCGCTTGGCGCCTCGTCCTCGCAGACGACCTTCGGCGCGCGCGGCGCGACGACCGTCCTCGAGAAGGTGACGACCTGGTCGTTCGTCGCGTTCTCGCTCCTGGCGGTCTCGATCTCCCTGCTGCAGGCCCGGCCGAAATCGTCCGTCATCAAGCAGCTCGGAAGCCAGCCCGTCAAGAGCGCTCCGGCCGCACCGGCGGCCCCCGCCCCGGCGAATGCCGTGCCCGTCGCTCCCGCTCCGGGGGGCGCCGTGCCCGTCGCGCCCGCCCCGGCGAACGCCGAGCCGGCCCCCGCGGCTCCGGCCCCCGCTCCGAACTGATTCCCGGCCCGATCCGCTTCGAGGCTTGATTCCCCGGCGCGGATCGGTATCATCTCCCTCCCCCACCGTGCCCTGGTGGCGGAATTGGTAGACGCGCACGTTTGAGGGGCGTGTGGAGCAATCCGTGCCAGTTCGAGTCTGGCCCAGGGCACCACTTCTCAGGAACGCGAAGGCCCGCCGGAAGGCGGGCCTTCGATCTTTCCCGGGCTCCCCGGGCTTCGCGGTCCGATCCGCTCAGAGCTTCTCGGCGAACTCCGACACCCCCGGGATGACGAACCGCTTGCCGTTCAGCGCGTTCGTGATGCCGAGGATGATGACGACGAGATAGCCGAGCCAGAGCGGGATCTGGAGCATCCCGAAGAAGCCGACGACGAAGCTCGCGATCATGATGCCGACCATCAGGACGAGGTAGGCGACGAGGAGCACGAGGCCGTGCTTGGCGTGCCACTGCACCTCGCGGTCGTTCTTCTCCGTGAGGAGCGGGATCAGGGCCAGGATCCCGAGGTACGAGAGGACGAGCATCACGGACCTGTTCGAGCTCGCCGGCGGGGCGGGCGGAGGCGGCGGCGGGGGCGGCGGAGCCGGAGCTCCGACTTCTTCCGGCATCGGGATCTCCTTTCGGTGATGGCCGGAGTGTAAGGGAATCCGCTCGCTCAGCGCTCGGCCGCGTCTCCCGCGAGGACACGGACCTCGCCGTTGACCGTCTCGACGGTCAGCCGCTCGCGGCCCCCGGCGATCTCGCCGCGGGCTTCCTTCGGGCCCCACTTCCCTTCGACGGTCACGTCGGGAAAGTCGGATCGGATCTTTCCGTTGACCGTCTGGAGGTCGAACCGGAAGGAAGAGTCGCGCGCGCAGGTGACGGTCACGGAGCCGTTCACCGTCTCGAGGTCGGCCGCCTGGAGCGGACCGGAGAAGACGACCTCCACGGAGCCGTTCACCGTGTTGACGTGAAGCGGCCCCCCCTGCTCCTCGACGCGAACAGAGCCGTTCACCGTGTTCAGCGTGAGCGATCCGAGCCGCTTTTCGGCCGTGACCCGTCCGTTGACGGTCTCGACGTCGACCGGTAGCGCGGCCGGGAGGAGGAGCTCGTAGGCGACCTCGGCCCCGCCCCGGCTTCCCCAGCTGAAGATCCCCCAGGATCGCGTCGGCTTCGGGAGGACCGTCTCGATCTCGATCGCGCCCGCCCGCTTCGCGACGCGGATCTCGGTTTCCGCGATCGCCTCCTCGGCCCGGGACCCCTTCGCCCGCTTCACGGCCGAGACCCGAATGTGGGCCTTGTCCCAGGTCCCGACCCGGACCGGCCCGTTCACGTTCTGAAGGCGGACGCGTTCGATGCCGTTTCCGTCATAGGTCTTCTCGAACGGCTCTTCGAGGACCTGGCCGGCGAGCGCCCCGCCCGTCAGGGCGAGGGTCGCAACGGCGAGGGCCGCGAGCGGGCGAATGAGGCGAGGGAGCCTGGGGATGCGGTCCATGACGACCTCCACCAGCAGTAACGAACGAAACGGGCCGGAAGTTTCGGTCCGGTCACGATTCCCCGACCGCGGTGCCGGCCAGGCGGTCGCCGAGGCGCCGGGAATCGGCCCGGCGGAGGACCGCGAGGGCCTCGAGCAGGTTGAGACCCGGAACGAGGAGAGGGAGGTTCCGGAGGATCGAATCGCGGACCCGCAGCGGGCCCCGGTCGGTCCGGACGACCGCGAGCCCCAGCAACGCCTTCCCGGGGCTCGCGCCTCGGACGTCGCGGAGGAGGAAGAGGAGGACGAAGAGCGCCTGCGCCGCCCGGAAGACCCGGGGGAGGCCGGCCGGAGGGTCCGGGGCGAACACCCCGATGAGGAAGACGACGACGGTCGCGAGGAGGAGCGGGCCGCCGGCGAGGCAGATCAAGTCGAGGCCGAACGCCGCCGCCCGCAGCCAAAGGCGCTCGGACGGGACCGCCGTCGGCTCCGCCGGCCGCCTCCTCCCGTAGGATGCGGCCCAGTGGCCGCCGCCGACGCCCTCCGCGCCCTCGCCCTCCGCCCGAAGGCCGAGCTCCACCTCCATCTCGAAGGGGCGGTCCGCCCCGCGACGCTCGTCGGCCTCGCCCGCCGGGCCGGCTCGCCCCTCTTCCACGACCTCGCGGCCGTCCGTGCCCGCAGCCGACCCGGCTCGCTCGCGGGCTTCCTCACCCTCTACCGCGACGTCTGCCGCCTCCTGCGCGGACCGGACGATTTCGCCCTCCTCGCTCGGGACCTGACGGCCCGGCTTCGCCGCGGCCGGATCGTCTACGCCGAGGTCTACGTCTCGCCGGCCGTCGTCGAGCGCGTCGGACTTCCCTGGCCCCCCGTCCGCGACGCGGTCGAGCGGGTCTTCGCCGCCCACGAGCGGGCCGGTCACGGCCGCGTTCGCGTCCTGCTCGACGCGGTCCGTCACTTCGGCCCCGACGCGGCTCACCGCGTCCTGGACCTGCAGGCGAGCCACCCCTGGCCGCGCGCCGTCGGCTTCGGCCTCGGCGGCGACGAGCTCGCCCTGCCGGCCCGGGACTTCGTCTCCGTCTACCGCCGCCTGCCCGGCCTCGGTCTCGCGCCCGTCGTTCACGCGGGCGAGACCGGAGGCCCCGACTCCGTCGCCGAGGCCCTCCGCTGGCTGAGGCCGCGCCGGATCGCGCATGGCGTCGGTGCCGCCGCCGACCCGGCCCTCGTCCGGCGCCTCGCCCGGTCGGGCGTCGCCCTGGACGTCTGCCTCACCTCGAACGCGGCGACCGGCACCCACCCGCTCGGGGGACATCCGGTCCTTCGGCTGCTCCGATCCGGCGTCGCCGTGACTCTCGCGACCGACGACCCGGGCCTCTTCGGAACGACGCTCCTTGGCGAGTACCGGCTCCTCGCCCGCCTCGGGGCGACCGAGCGGGAGCTGGCCTCCGTCCTTCGCGCCGGCTTTCGGGCGGCGCTTTCGCCGGCCGGCCGCCATCAGCCCCCGGCTTCGGCGACGACCCTCTCGTAGAGGGCGAGATAGCGTTCGACGATCGTGTCGGCGTCGAACAGGGCCACGGCACGGGCACGGGCGGCGCTCGACGCCTCGCGGTAGGCGAGGTCGTCTCCGAGGAGCGCGACGCCGTCGGCGGCGAGGCCCGCGACGTCTCCGACCGGACGGAGGAAGCCGGTCGTGCCGCTCTCGACGACCTCCGGCAGGCCGCCGGCGCGGTAGCCGAGGACGGGCACGCCGCTCGCCTGGGCCTCGAGCGCGGAGAGGCCGAACGACTCCATGTCGGTCGTCAGGACGTAGAGGTCCGCCGTCGGCATCACTTCCTCGACCGCCGGCGTGTTTCCGAGGAAGTGGACGAGCCCGGCGATCCCGCGCGCCCGGCAGAGCTCCTCGGCGGCGGGGCGGTCCGGGCCGTCGCCGATCATCAGGAGCCGGGCCGGAACCTCGCGGCGAACGAGGTCGAAGACCTCGACGACGTCGAGGACCCTTTTCACGGGCCGGAAGTTCGAGACGTGAAGGAGGAGCTTCTCGCCTGCTTTCGCGAAGCAGCTCCGCCGGCGCGGGCCGTCGGCCGGCCGCCAGCGCTCGGGGTCGATGAAGTTCGGGACGACCTCGATCTCCTTGACCGGCTCGAAGACCTCGCGGGTGACCCGGGCGAGGTACTCGGAGACGGCCGTGACGGCGTCGGAGCGCTCGATCCCGAAGCGGGTGATCGGGAGATAGGAGCGGTCCTGCCCGACGATGGTGACGTCGGTCCCGTGGAGCGTCGTCACGACCGCGAGACGCCGCGGGAGGAGCATCTCCCGCGCGAGGTG
>JAKPXO010000435.1 GCA_029567505.1 Acidobacteriota bacterium | reverse complement strand
CCCGCGTGCAGCTCGCGGTCGCGGCCGCGCTCGCGGAGGCCGAGACCGCGCGCGAGGGTCGGCGGGGCAGCCGGCGCGGCGGCCCCGTGAGGACGTTCGTCTTCGACGAGGTCGACGCGCGCGCCTGGCGCCGCGCCGCGTCGGTCACGGAGGCTCCCGCGAGGAGCGCGGCGATCGCCTCGACGCGCCCCTTCTCGTCGAGGCTCGTGACGACGGTGCGCGTCCGCCCCGCCGCAACCTCCTTCCGCACGGAGAGGTGGCGCTCTCCCGCGGCCGCGACCTGCGCCAGGTGCGTGACGACGAGGACCTGGTCGCGCGCGGCGAGGGCCCGCAGCTTCCTCCCGACCGCCTCGGCCGTCGCTCCCGAGACGCCCGCGTCGACCTCGTCGAAGACGAACGTCCTCACGGGGCCGCCGCGCCGGCTGCCCCGCCGACCCTCGCGCGCGGTCTCGGCCTCCGCGAGCGCGGCCGCGACCGCGAGCTGCACGCGGGAGAGCTCGCCGCCGGAGGCGATCTTCGCGAGCGGCCTCGGCGGCTCGCCGGGGTTCGGCGCGAAGGCGAGCGACACGACGTCGATGCCGTGGGGGCCGAACGCGACGCGCTCCTCGCCGGCGAGGAACGCCCCGTCCGGCTCGGCGCGGCGCGAGACCTCGACCTGGAACGTCGAGGAGAGGAAGGCGAGGTCGGAGAGGTGTTTCTCGACCGCCTTCGCGAGCTTCGGCGCCGCGGCCTGCCGCGCGGAGGAGAGCTCGAGCGAAGCGGCGCGGAACGCGGCGAACGCCACCTCCGAAGCCTGCGCCGCCTTCCGGAGCGCGCCGTCGAGGTCGGCGAGCTCGTCCCGCTCCCGTCCGATCGCGTCGCGGTAGGAAAGGACCTCCTCGAGCGTCGCTCCGTACTTCCGCTTCAGCCGCGCGACGAGGTCGAGCCTTTCCACGACCTCGGCGAGCCTCGCGGGGTCGGCCTCGAGGCGCTCGAGCTCCCGCGAGGTCGACGCCGCGAGGTCGGACAGGCGCTCGACGAGTTCGTCGGCCGCCGCCAGCTTCTCCGCCGCGGAGGCGTCGATCTCCGCGAGCGCGGCGAACGTCCGGCGGAGGGCCGTCAGCGCGGGGAGCGCGCCTCCCTCGTCCCCCTCCAGCGCCGCGACGGCGTCGGCGAGGAGACGCCCGCGCTTCTCCACGTTCTGGAGCGAGGCCTTCTCCCGCGCGAGCGCCTCCTCCTCGCCCGCGACGGGCGCCGCCCGGTCGATCTCGCCGATCCGGAAGTCGAGGACCTCGAGGCGGGCCGGCCCGTCCTTGCCGAGCGCGGCGATCCGCTCACGGTCGGCCTCCTTCTCCCGGAACGCGGCGTGGAGCCGCGCCACCTCCGCGGCCCTCTCCGCGAGCGCCGCGAAGCGATCGAGGAGCTCCCGCGGCGCGGCGGGGTCGAGGAGCTCCCGCGCCTCCGCCTGACCGTAGAGGACGAGGAGCCGCGGCGCCACCTCCGCGAGCGTGCGGAGCGCCGCGGGCGAACCGTCGAGGAAGAGGCGTCCCTTCCCCGCCGAGGAGACCTCGCGGCGCACGACGAGCTCCGAAGGCCCGCGCGCGTCCCCGTCCCGGAGCCCCGCGGCGGAGAGCGCCGCGCCGACCGCCGGGTCGTCGGTCTCGAAGGAGCCTTCCACGACGAGCCGCTCCGCCCCGCCGCGGACGAGCGTCGCGTCCGAGCGCTCGCCCGACAGGAGCGAGAGCGCGTCGACGACGAGCGACTTGCCGGCGCCGGTCTCCCCCGTCAGGACGGTCAGGCCCGGCTCGAGCGCGACGTCGACGTCCTCGAGGACGGCCAGGTCGCGGACGCGGAGCGACGAGAGCACGGCCTCAGCGGGCGGCGCGGTCCCGGAGCCAGCGAAGCGTCATCGCGAGGCCGATCGACGTGGCGCCCGGCGCGTAGCCGGCGTGCTCCCGCTCGAAGTAGGCGTTCGGCGCGATGTCGACGTGCGCCCAGGGCGTCTTCGGGTCGACGAACTCCTTCAGGAACATCGCCCCGTTGATCGACCCGCCGCTGCGCCCGCCCGTGTTCTTGAAGTCGGCCCAGTCGGAGCGGATGTTCTCCTTGTAGTCGTCCCAGAGCGGGAGGCGCCAGAGGCGCTCGTCGGTCCGCTCGCCGGCCGAGACGAGCTCCTTCACGAGGTCGTCGTGGTCGCTGAAGACGATCGAGGCCTCGAGCCCGAGGGCGACCAGGGCCGCGCCCGTGAGCGTGGCGAAGTCGACGATCGCCGCCGGCGCGAGCTCCTTCGCGTAGTCGAGGGCGTCCGCGAGGATCACGCGCCCCTCGGCGTCGGTGTTGTCGATCTCCGCCGTCTTCCCGTTCCGGAAGGTGACGATGTCGCCCGGCTTGTAGGCCGTCCCCGAGGGCAGGTTCTCGGTGAGCGTCGCGAGGGCGACGACGTTCACGGGGAGCCCGAGATCGGCCGCCGCGAGGACCGCCCCGCAGACCGTCGCCGCGCCGAGCATGTCCCACTTCATGTCGCCCATCCGGTCCGCGGGCTTGAGCGAGATGCCGCCCGAGTCGAACGTGACCCCCTTGCCGACGAGGACGACGGGCTTCTCCCCCTTCCTCCCGCCGCGGTGCTCGAGGATCACGAACCGCGGCTCCTCCGCGGCGCCGCGGTTGACGGCGAGGAGGCCGCCCATCCGCTCGCGCTCGATCTCCTTCTTCCCGAGGACGGTCGCCTTCACGCCCCGCTTCCGCGCAGCGGCCTTCACGGCCTCGGCGAACGTCCGCGGGACCATGTCGCTGCCCGGTGTGTTCCCGAGGTCGCGGACGAAGGCCGACGCCGCGGCCACGACCGCGGCCTCGTCGGCCGCCGCCTTCAGCTCCTTCGGCGCCGCCGCGAAGACGCCTCGCCCCGCGGAGAGGGCGAGCGCCGAGAGGCGGGATGCCTCCCGGACCGAGGCCTTGTACCGGGGGAAGACGTAGCCGGCGAGGAGGAGGTTCCTCACGACGAATTCGCGCGCCTCGGCTGCGGTCATCCGCTGGAGCGTGAAGGGGAAATCGATCAGCGCCGTCCGCTCGCCGTTCTTCTCGAGCGCCTTCACGGCGCTCCGCAGGAGGACGCGGGCCTTCCGCGGCGAGAGCTCGTCGCCCGCGCCCGTGCCGAGGACGTAGAGGCGCCGCGCCGGAACGTCGGCTCCGAGCGGGAGCGTGAAGAGCGATCCGTCGCTCCCGGCATCCGGCGGCGCGGCCGCCCGGACCGATTCCCGGAACCCCTCCGGGAGGCTCTCGAACCGCGCGGGTCCCTTCTTCTCGGGGCGCGCCAGGAAGGCGACGACGGCGTCGCGCCGGCCGCCCTTTCTCATCTCTTCGGGTCGAACGATCTCGAGCTTCACGCGTGACTCCTCCGCGGGCTGCGGCTCGGGGAGTCTAGCCGAGCCCGAATAGAATCCGCCCATGCCGCCCGCCGCTCTCGACGCCACCGCCCTTCCCGGCCTGCCCCCGCCGCGGCGCGGGAAGGTCCGCGACGTCTACGACCTCGGCGAGAGGCTCCTGATCGTCGCCACGGACCGGATCTCGGCCTTCGACGTCGTCCTTTCCCCCGGCATCCCCGGCAAGGGCGCGGTCCTGACCCAGCTGTCGACGTTCTGGTTCCGGAAGTTCGCGGGGCTCGTGCCGAACCACCTCGTCGAGACGGACGCCCGCGCGTTCCCGCCCGAGCTCGCCGGCTTCGCGGGCCTCCTCGAGGGGCGCTCCGTCCTCGCGCGCAAGTGCCGCGTCGTCCCGTTCGAGTGCGTCGCCCGCGGCTGGCTCGCCGGCTCGGGCTGGAAGGACTACCGCCGGAGCGGCGCCGTCTGCGGCGTTCCGCTGCCGGCCGGCCTCTCCGAGGCGTCGCGGCTCTCCGAGCCGGTCTTCACCCCCGCGACGAAGGCGGAAGAGGGCCACGACGAGAACGTCTCCTTCGAGGCGATGGCGAACGCCGTCGGGCGCGACCTCGCGACGCGCCTGCGCGACCTGACGCTCGCGATCTACACCGAGGCGGCCGCGTACGCCGCCGGGCGCGGCGTGATCGTCGCCGACACGAAGCTCGAGTTCGGCCTCGACGAGTCCGGCTCGGTCGTCTGGATCGACGAGGCGCTCACGCCCGACTCCTCCCGCTTCTGGCCCGCCGCGTCGTGGCGCGAGGGGGGATCGCCGCCGTCGTACGACAAGCAGTTCGTGAGGGACTGGCTCGAGACGACCGGCTGGGACAAGACCCCGCCCGCTCCGCTCCTGCCGCCGAGCGTCGTCGCCGGCACGCTCGAGCGCTACGTGGAGGCGTACCGCGCCCTCACGGGCGCCGACCCGCTCCTGCCGGCCTGACGGCCGTCCGCACGAGGAGCTCCTCGACGCTCGCGACCGGCGTGACGCCGAGGTCCGGGAACGCCGCGGCCTCCGCCGCGTTCCCGGCCGGGAGGTACGCCTCCGTGAAGCCGAGGCTCACGGCCTCCTTCAGCCGGAGCGTCGCGTCGGTCACGGCCCGGACCTCGCCGAGGAGGCCCACCTCGCCGAACGCGACGGCCCCCTTCGGCAGCGCCGTCTCCCGAGCGCTCCCGGCGACCGCGGCGAGGACGGCGAGGTCCGCCGCGGGCTCCTCGCTCTCCGCGCCTCCGGCGATGTTCAGGAAGACGTCGTGCCCCGACATCGGGAGGCCGCCGTGGCGCTCGAGGACGGCCAGGAGGAGCGCGAGGCGGGTGCCGTCGAAGCCGATCGCCGTCCGGCGCGGCGTGCCGTACTTCACCGGCACCGTCAGCGCCTGGACCTCGAGGAGGAGCGGCCGCGTCCCCTCCACCGCCGCGAGGATCGCCGAGCCGGGCCGCCCGCCCGTGCGCCCGCCGAGGTAGAGCGCCGAGGGGTTCGTCACCTCCATGAGACCGGTCCCCGTCATCTCGAAGACTCCGAGCTCGTGGACCGGCCCGAACCTGTTCTTCAGCGCGCGCAGCACCCTGTGGGCCTGGAACCGCTCCCCCTCGAAGGAGAGGACCGCGTCGACGAGGTGCTCGAGGGTCTTCGGCCCGGCGAGCGTGCCGTCCTTCGTGACGTGCCCGACGAGGACGACCGGCGTCCCGCCCGTCTTCGCGAAGACGGAGAGCCGCGCCGCCGCGTCCCTCACCTGCGACACGGAGCCCGGCGTCGAGGGGAGGTCGGGCGAGGAGACCGTCTGGATCGAATCGACGACGAGGGCGGCCCAGGGCCGCGACGCCGCCGCCTCCAGGACCCGGTCGACGGAGGTCTCCGCGAGGAGGTGGAGGCCGTCGACGACCGCGTCGAGCCGGTCCGCGCGCAGGCGGACCTGCCGCGCCGACTCCTCGGCCGAGACGTAGAGGACCTCGCCGGCCCCCCCCCCGGCCAGACGGGCGGCGACCTGGAGCAGGAGCGTCGACTTGCCGATCCCCGGCTCGCCCCCGAGGAGGACGACGGAGCCCGGGACGAGGCCTCCGCCGAGGACCCGGTCGACGTCGCTGAGCCCCGTCAGGAGGCGCGGCGCGTCGGCGGCGTCGACGTCCTTCATCCGGAGGACGCCGGCGCCGGGAGCGACCGGAGCCCTCTCCCCGGACCGCGCCGGCTTCTCCGGCTCCCCTTCGACGAACGTGTTCCAGCCGCCGCACTCCGGGCAGCGGCCGAGCCAGCGCGGGCTCTGGGCGTCGCACGCCGAGCAGGTGAAGACGCGCCCCGCGCGCTTCGCCATCAGGGGAGCATTCCGATCGCCGCCGGAAGGAGCGTCTTGATGTCCTCGTCCTTCCAGCGGATCCCCGCGCCGAGGAAGAACGACCTCCCCGCCGGGTTGATGACGTCGGTGACCCCGGCGCGGAAGAACATCGCGCCGCGGCTCTGCCACTGGCCGAAGAGTTTCACCTGGGCGTCTCCCTCGTCCCGCCCGAAGTCCCAGGCCTCCGCGGTGAGCTGGAGGCGGTCTTTCAGGAGGTGCTGGTCGATCGCAAAGCCTCCGCGCGACTCGATGAGGCCGGCCCGGAGGGTCGTGTCCTTGAAGCGGTAGCCGAGCTGGGCCGAGAGGCCGAATTCGTCCTCCGTCCGCGTCACCTTCGTCGTCACGACGCTCGGCGGCCCGCCGTCGACGCTCGTCTCGTAGCGGAAGGTCTCGTCGTAGCGGCGCCCGTTCGGGAGCCCGAGCAGCTCCACGCGGTAGAACTTCCCTTCCCGCGGCGTCACGTCGATCCGGAACGCTCCCTTCGACTCCTCGGTGCGCGTCGCGTACTCGCCGTAGAAGCCGAGGTCGAGCTCGATCCGGTTGATCCGGGTCAGCGTCGTCCGGAGCTCCTCCACGCCCGTCTTGATCGACGTGAGCGCCTCGTTCAGGTTCTTGTGGGAGGTCTCGTCGTTGACGAGCTTCCCGAGCGTCCCTTCCCCCTTGTCGATCTTCCCGGTGATCGAGCTGAGGTTGTCGGCCGAGGTCTTCAGCTTCTCGGAGAGCTCCTCGATGTTCTCGACCGAGCCCTTCACGCCCGGGCGGTTCTCGTCGAGGATCCGGTCGAGGCGCGCGAGCGTCTCGCGGATCGACGACGAGAACTCCTTCAGGTTCGCGACCGTGACGTCGACGTTCGCCCGGTTCGCCTCGACCAGGGCCCGAAGCTCCTCCGCGAGCGCCCCGACGTTGTCGACGATCCGGTCGATCTTCTCCTCCCCCGTCTCGCCGCCCAGCGAGGACGAGAGCGCCCCGGTCAGCTGCTTGACGTCGTTCCCGATCTCCTCTGCGAGCTTCGTCAGCTGGTCGAACTCGACCGGGACCGAGCCGGGGATCCGGGTCCCCTCCGGCAGGACCGGCTTCGCCGGGTCACCGGGATAGAGGTCGACGTACTTGTCTCCGAGGAGGCCGAGGTTCTTGACCTGGCCGTACGCCCCCTCGCGGAGCTCCACGTCGGAGTCGAAGAGGAGCCGCGCCACCGCCGTCCCGTCGGGGAGAAGGCGGATCCCGTCGATCCGGCCGACCCTCACCCCCGCGATCCGCACGGCCGACTTGTCGTCCAGGCCGGCGACGTCCTTGAAGACGGCCTCGGCGGTCGCCGCCCTCGCCTTACCGCCGAAGGGGAGGTCCTCGATCTTCAGGACGAGGACGGCCAGGCCGATCAGGACGGCCATCGCGAAGAGGCCGATCTTGGCGGTCGCGTTCATTCCGGAACCTCCTCGCGGCGGTCTCCCGCCTCCTCGCCCGCGTCCCCGCGGACGAACGCCGCGACCCGCGGGTCGTCCGACGCCTCGAACTCGGCCGGCGGGAGGTCCGCCTGGATCTTCCCGGCGTCGAGCAGGGCGACGCGCTCCGCCACGGCGAAGGCGACTTTCAGGTCGTGCGTGATCGTGACCATCGTCGGGTTCAGCCGGTCCCTCAAGCGGATCATCACGCGGGCGAGGGCGTCCGTGGTGATCGGGTCGAGCCCGGTCGTCGGCTCGTCGAACAGCAGGATCTCCGGCTTCAGCGCGATCGCCCGCGCGAAACCGACGCGACGTCGCATCCCACCCGAGAGCTCGGAGGGCTTCTTCTCCTCGATGCCCTCCAGCCGGACGAGCGCGAGGCACTCCGAGACGCGGTCGCGCACCTCGGCCGGCGTCATCCGGGTGTGGCGCTTCAGCGCGAACGCGATGTTCTCCCCCACGTTCATCGAGTCGAAGAGGGCCCCTTCCTGGAACGACATCCCGAATCGGCGCCGCATCTCGTCCCGGCGTGAGAGCGAGGCGGCCCAGAAGTTCTCGCCCTCGACCTCGACCGTCCCCTCGTCGGGCGCCATCAGCCCGATCATGTGCTTCAGGAGGACGCTCTTGCCGGTTCCCGACTTGCCGAGGACGACGATCGAGTCGCCCTTCGCGATCGTGAGGTCGAGACCGTCGAGGACGACCTTCGGCCCGAAGGCCTTCCGGAGCCCCGAGAGGCGGATCTCGGGCGGCTCGCCCGGCGCGGGAAGGGGCGGCGCCGCGCTCAGAACAGCACCTTCGTCAGGAAGAAGTCCGAGACGAGGATCGCGAGCGAGCCGAGGACGACGGCCGCCGTCGTGGAGCGCCCCACGCCTTCCGCGCCGCCCCGGGTGTCGAAGCCCTGCTGGCAGCCGATCAGCGTGATGAGGAGCCCGAACGCGGCCGCCTTGATGAGACCCGACCAGAGGTCGTTCAGGTCGAGGAACTGGAACGAGTTCTCCATGTAGACGACCGGGTTCGCCCCCAGGAGCCGCACGGCGACGAGGTAGCCGCCCAGGATCCCGAACGCGTTCGCGAGGACGACGAGCATCGGCAGGACGATGATCCCGGCGAGGACCCGGGGGACGAAGAGGTACTGCACGGGGTCGGTCGCGAGCGCGACGAGGGCGTCGATCTGCTCCGTGACGCGCATCGACCCGATCTCCGCCGCCATCGCGCTCCCCGACCGCCCCGCGACCATCAGGCCGGTCAGGACGGGTGCGAGCTCGCGGAGCATGGAGAGCGAGACGACGGAGCCGACCCATGCCTCCGCGTGGAACCTCTGGAAGCCGGTGTAGGTCTGGAGCGCGAGAACCGCTCCGGTGAAGACCGCCGTCAGGAGGACGACCGGGAGCCCCTCGACCCCGACCCGCACGACCTGCGTCGCGATCGCCCGGCCGTCGAACGGCCTGCGAAAGAGCCCTCGGATCGTCAGGCCGAGCAGCGCGACGCAGCGCCCGTGGAACTCGAGCGCGACGAGCGCCAGCCTGCCAAAGGCCTCAAAGGGGGCCATCACCCCCCGTCCGGAAACGGCCTCGCGCCGCGGCGGAATCACGGGATCACTCCTCCGTCGATGATACGCGGGCGTCCCCCGCGCTCACGGGCCGGCGCCTTCGGGCACCTGGGCGAGGTCGGAGAAGCGCGTCGTCTCACCGGACCAGCCGAGCGAGAAGCGGCCCGTCGGGCCGTTCCTCTGCTTCGCCACGATCACCTCGCAGACGTTCTTGTCCGGCGTGTCCTTGTCGTAGTACTCGGGGCGGGAGAGGAAGATGACGAGGTCGGCGTCCTGCTCGATGGCGCCCGACTCGCGGAGGTCCGAGAGCTGGGGCTCCTTCTCCGCGCCGCGCTGCTCCGTCCGGCGCGAGAGCTGCGAGAGCGCGATGACGGGGACGTCCAGCTCCTTCGCGAGCGCCTTCAGCCCCCGCGAGTAGGCGCCGACCTCCTGCGTCCGGTTCTCGTACTTCTGGCGCGAGCCCATGATCTGGAGGTAGTCGACGAAGACCGCGTCGAGCCCCTTCTGCGCCTGCTTGAGCTGGAGGGCGCGCGCGCGCATCTCGAGGAGCGAGATCGACGGCTGGTCGTCGATGAAGAAGCGGGCGTCGCGCATCTGCTGCGTCGTGTAGAAGAGGTACTTCTTCTCCTCCTTCGAGAGCCGTCCCTCGCGAAGGCGCTGGAGGTTCACCCGCGCCTCGGCGCACTGGATCCGGAAGCCCAGCTGCGGGGCGCTCATCTCGAGCGAGAAGAAGGCGACGCAGTAGCCGGAGTGGATCGTCAGGTACGAGGCGATGTTCAGCGCGAAGGCCGTCTTCCCCATTCCGGGCCGGGCCGCGAGGACGATGAGGTCCGTCCGCTGGAAGCCCTGGGTGAGCGCGTTCAGCTTCGAGAAGCCGGTCGGCAGGCCCGTCAGCATCGAGCCGCGCGCCTGGATCTTCTGGATCTCCTCCTCGTTCTTCTCCGCGATGTCCGACAGGCGCACGAAGCCGCCGCGGAGGCTCCCCTTCGCGATGTCGACGAGCTCCTGCTGCGCGGCTTCGAGGACGGCCTGGGCGTCGGGGGCGTCGACCGCGGCGCGCGCCGCGCGCCGCGACTGGAGGATGAGCTGCCGGCGGAGCGCCGCCTCCCTCACGAGCCTCGCGTAGCTCTCCACGCTCTCGACGTCCGGCACGTTGTCGAGGAGCCCCGCGAGGTAGGCGTCGCCGCCGCACCGCTCGAGGCGGCCGTGCCTCTCGAGCTCGGCCTGGACGGTGACGAGGTCGACCGCCTCCTTCCGATCCGAGAGGGCGAGGCACGCCTCGTAGACGAGCCGGTGCGGCTCGGAGGCGAAGTCCTCCGGGACCACGTGCTCCATCACCCGCGTCAGCAGCCCGCCGTCGATCAGGAGAGAGCCGAGAAGGCTCCGCTCGGCTTCCGGGCGCGACGGGAGGGTCTCGGTCTCGACGGGGAGGACGGCCGCCATGGATCGCCTGTTCTACACCATCCCGGCGGCGACCGCCTCAGCGCGGAGCGAGGTCGAGCGCGGGCCGCCCGGCGTCCCGCCTCCGTGCGACCGCCGCCTCCGCGAGCCGCTCCCAGAGCAGTCGGCCGACGCGACGGCCGCCCACGGGGCAGCCGTAGGCGGGAGAGTGGAAGTCCGAGCCGCCCGAGACGAGGAGCCCGAGCGTCTCCGCCTCGGCGAGAAGCTCCTCCTCGCGTCCTTCGTTGTCGGGGTGGAAGACCTCCACGCCGTCGAGCCCGAGCCCGAGCCCCTTCCGGAGAAGGCCGGTGACGTCGGCGTACCAGACCGGGTGCGCGAGGATCGCGAGGCCGCCCGCCGCGCGGACGGACGCGATCGCTTCCCCGAGGCTCCACTTCGCTTTCGGGACGAACGCGGGCGCGCCGTCGGCGAGGTACCTCTCGAAGGCCTCCTCGACGCTCGCGACCGCGCCGACCGCCACCAGCGCGCGCGCGACGTGCGGACGGCCGAACGCGCCGTCTCCGACCTCCGCCCGGAGACGCTCCAGGTCGAGCGCGATCCCGAGCGCGGCCAGCCGTTCGACCATCCGCTCCGCGCGCCTCTCGCGCACCTCCCGCAGCTCGGAGAGGCGCGACGTCAGAAGCGGCTCGTCCGGGTCGACGAAGAGGCCGAGGAGGTGGACGTCCTGCCCCGCCTCGTCGACCGAGAGCTCCGCTCCCCCGGCCGCGACGAGGCCGGTCCCGCGCGCCGCGGCGACGAACGCTTGCACGCCGTGAACGGCGTCGTGGTCGGTCAGAACCGCGACCGAGAGGCCGGCGGCCGCGGCGAGCGCCGCGAGCGACTCCGGGCTCTCGACGCCGTCGGAGGCCGTCGAGTGGAAATGAAGGTCGGCGCCGCCGAACGCGGCGCCGCGATCGGGACCCGGAGCCTCCCGCGGCGCCGCGGGGACGGGGTTCCCGAAGGTCCTCGC
>JAKPXO010000420.1 GCA_029567505.1 Acidobacteriota bacterium | reverse complement strand
CGTGGACCGCCACCTCACGCGGAAGCGGCCCGGAGCGACTCGTGTAGCCCTTCGACTCCCTCAGGTAGGAGACCCAGGCCGGGGCGACGACGCTCGCCGCGACCGCGGCGAGCGTCGTGAGCGTCGCGAGGCCCGCCCTCGCCCGGTCTGCTCCTCCGACGGCGGCGTCGCGCGAATCCGCTTCGGGAAAGAGGACCCGTCCGCACGTCCAGAGGAACGCGAGGACGCCGGCCTGCATGACGATCGCCGGGTAGCCCGCGAGTCCCGAGAAACCCAGGAGCGCCCCCGCCTGAACGGCCGGAAGGACGATACGTCCGCGCAGGGCCGCGTCCAGGCGCCAGATGATCCAGGGGATGAACGCGTACGAGTGCAGCCAGGAGGTGTGCTGGAAGTGGCCTGTGAACGTCCCTGAGAAGGCGTAGCCGCACGCGACGACGAAGCCGGCCCAGGGTGGAGCCCCGAGGTGCCGGGCCAGGAGGAGCATCCCCATCCCGGCCAGGAGCCAGAGAACCACGACGTAGAAGACGAAAGCCGTCTCCGTCCCGCCGAGCAGAGCTCCGACCGCCAGCGTCAGGGGCGAGAAAGCCCCGAGCTCGGGCTGGGCCCCGTCCGGGGAGCCCCCCTCGACGAAGGGGTTCCAGAGGAGGAGCCTTCCGGCGCGGGCGTGATCGGCCACCAGCATCCACGCGGGTGCAAAGTGGCTGGATGCGTCCCAGTTGGGCGCGTCCCGACCCACGAGCAGCGGGAGGTTCGCGAGGGTCAGGAGCAACGCGAGCGCACCGCCGGCCCGCTTCCAGTTGGACACGCGAGGACGATACGCAGGATGAAATCGCCCGTCCATGAGGGCGACGGTGTCATCATCTCTCAATGCGCCCTCCTCTGTTGCTCCTCCTCCTCCTTGCGCACAGTCTTCCGGCGGCCGAGCTCGCAACGGCGCCCGTTGCCGCTCGGCGTCCGGCGGCCCTGCCCGCCGGGATCTCCGAGACGAGCCCGGGGCAGTGGACGTGGGCTGGAGGTCCCGACCTCGTCTCCGAGTCCGAGCGCCTCGGGGTCTACGGAACGAAGGGCGTCCCGGCGCCGGAGAACGTCCCGGGGGCCAGGTACGGCGCGGCGGCCTGGGTCGACGGCTCGGGGAGCTTCTGGCTCTTCGGCGGTCGGGGCCTCGTCCGGAACTCGGGAGCGGGCGTCCTCAACGATCTCTGGAAGTGGGACGGAGCGATCTGGACCTGGGTCAGCGGATCGGCCGCTTACGGCTCGCTCGGCGTCTACGGCGAGCGAGGGGTCGCGGCCCCGGGCAACGTCCCCGGGGCCCGGTACGGCGCCGTCTCCTGGACCGATGCCGCGGGCAATCTGTGGCTCTTCGGCGGCGAGGGGCGCGGCTCGGTCTCCTCGTTCGATGTACGCCTGAGCGACCTGTGGAAGTGGGACGGGACGGACTGGACCTGGGTCGCGGGACCCGATGTCGGCGGTCAGCCGGGGATCTACGGCTCGCTGGGCGTGGCCGCGCCCGAGAACCGTCCGGGAGCGCGCTCCGCGGCATCGGCATGGGCCGACGCTGCGGGCAACCTTTGGCTCTTTGGAGGAAACGGCTTCGGGGCGACCTCCTCCCGTGGAGATCTCAACGACCTCTGGCGATGGGACGGTGCCTCCTGGACCTGGATGGGAGGAGCGAACGCCCACGGCGCGCCGGGCGTCTACGGGACGAAGGGGCTTCCGGCCGCGTCGAACGTGCCGGGCGGCCGTTCTGGCGCGGCAGCGACCGTTGGCCCGGACGGGAATACCTGGCTGTTCGGCGGCTACGGAAAGGCCTCGAGCGGCACCGGTTGGCTCAACGATCTCTGGCGCTGGGATGGCGCCGCCTGGACCTGGATGAGCGGGGCTAGCTCCCCGGACCAGGCGGGCGTCTACGGCACGAAGGGGATCGCCGATCCCTCCAACGTGCCTGGTGCGAGGAGCGGCGCCGTCTCCTGGTTCGACGCGGATGGACGACTCCTCCTCCTCGGCGGCTTGGACGATCCCGGTGAGAACGACTGGGAGGCGTGGAACGATCTCTGGAGGTGGGACGGAGCCACGTGGACCTGGGTCGGCGGAGCGAGCACGGCCGACCAAGCCGGGACCTACGGCATCCGGAACCTGCCCGCACCGGGAAACGAGCCCGGCGCGCGATACCTCCCGGCGATCGGCCGCGGGACCTCGGGGAGCGTGA
>JAKPXO010000419.1 GCA_029567505.1 Acidobacteriota bacterium | reverse complement strand
AGGACGTCGAGGTTCTTCAGCGGGCGGATGTCCGCGAGCGACCCCGGCAGGAAAGCCCGCACGCCGATGTCGACGGACAGCCCGCCCTTCACGCGCTCGAGGACCTTCCCCTTGACCGCCACGTTGTCCTTGAAGGCCACTTCGATCGCGTCCCACGCGCGGATGCGGCGCGCCTTCTCGTGAGAGAGGACGACGTAGCCCGAAGCGTCCTCGCGACGGTCGACGATCGCGTCGATCTCCTGTCCGGCCTGCGGGAGGCGATCCGGCGAGTGGTTGAACTCCGACCGCGGGATCATCCCCTCCGACTTGTAGCCGATGTCGACGAGGATCTCGTCGTTCGTGACCTGGATGACACGCCCGCGGATCAGCTCTCCCTCGGCGAGGGAACGCTCGCTCTCTGCGAGCAGGCGCGCGAACTCTCCGTTCGCGTCGCCAGCCTCCTCCGGCTTCCGGATAGGCGTGATCTTCTGGTCCTCCGACGGCATGAATTCCACCTTCTCGAGGGCTCGCGGAGACGGCTCAAGGGTCTTGAGTTAGCGGCCCGAACCGGGAATGTTAGACGGGAGCCTCCGACAGGTCAACCGGTTCGGGAGCCGAGGACGGCCTGCAGCAGCCGCTCGACGACCCTTTCGGCGTCGAGGTCGGAGGTGTCGACGACGACGTAGGTGTCGTCGCAGGAGAGGGGCGAGTCGGCACGGGACGAGTCGGCCGCGTCCCGCGCCTCCATCTCGGCCCGGACGGAGGCCAGCTCCTGGGGAGTCCCCTTCCGGACCAGCTCTTCGTAGCGCCGCCGGGCCCGGACCTCGGGACGCGCCGTGAGGAAGAACTTCGCGGTCGCCTCCGGGACGACCCTCGTTCCGATGTCCCGTCCCTCGAGGACGCCGCCGCCCGCGAGGGCCATCTCGCGCTGGCGGGCCGCCAGGCGCCTTCGGACCCGCGGGATCGCCGCGACCGCGGAGGCGTAGCGCGAGATCTCCGGCTCGCGGATCTCGGCGGAGACGTCCTCGCCGTCGAGGAACGTCTTCACGTCGCCCCCGGAGCCGGTCACGAGGATCTCAGTCCGCTCCGCGAGTTCGCCCACCTCGTCCGCCCCGGTCAGCGGAAGGGGCAGCCCCTTCCGGCGCGCCAGGAGGCCGACGGCGCGATACATGGCACCGGTGTCGAGGTAGGGAACGCCGAGGCTCGCGGCCAGGGCCCTCCCCACCGTCGACTTGCCGACGCCCGAGGGACCGTCGATCGCGACGACGATCATCCGGCGCCGACGGGGACCGCGACCGCCGGAAGCCCGAGCTTACCGTTCGCGAGGAGGTCGTCGAAGGCGGCCAGGAACCGGACGTTCTCGTCGTGCGTTCCGACCGACACGCGGAACGCCAGAGGAAAGCCCCATCCCCCCATCGGACGCAGGATCACGCCCCGGCGAGCGAACTCCGGCTCGAGAGGGCCGAACGGAATCGGAAGCTCGACGAGGAGGAAGTTGCCGAGCGACGGGTTGACCACGGCCTGCCGCCGGGCGAGCTCGGCCGCGAGGAAAGCCCGCTCCGTCCGGACGAGCGACACGGTCCGCTCGCAGTGCTCCTCGTCGTCCAGCGCGGCGATGGCGGCGACCTGGGCCACGACCGTCGTGTTGAACGGCTCCCGCACCTTGTTGATCGCGGCGGCGATCTCGGGCGTCGTGAAGCCGTAGCCGATCCGGAACCCCGCGAGACCGTAGGCCTTGGAGAACGTCCGGAGAACCAGGACGTTCCGTCCCTTCCGCAGCTCGTCGAGGGCGTTCGGATAGTCGGCGACCTCCCGCGCGAACTCGTGGTAGGCCTCGTCGACGACGGCCACGACGTGGTCCGGCAGGCCCTCGAAGAACCGCTCGAGCTCGGCCCTCGGGACGTAGGCTCCCGTCGGGTTGTTCGGGTTCGCGATCGCGACAACCTTCGTCGCGGGCCCGATCCGCCTCTTCAGCGCGTCGAGGTCCGGGACGTGGCCGGGCTTCGTCGGGACCTCCACGATCGTGCCGCCGGCCCGCCCGACGGCGACCGGGAACATCCGGAAGATCCCCTGCGGCACGACGACCTCGTCGCCCGGGTCGACGAACGCACGCATGCAGAGGTCGATCAGCTCCGAGGAGCCCGACCCGATGACGACTTGCTCGCTCGGGAAGCCGAAGCGCGACGAGAGCGCCCTCCGAAGGTACGTGGCGGAGCCGTCCGGGTAGAAGTTCACCCCGGACGCTGCGGCAACTGCGGCGGCGACGCCCTTCGGGGAGGGCCCGAGCGGGTTCTCGTTCGAGGCGAGCTTCACGGCTCCGGTGATCCCGTACTCGCGCTCCACCTCTTCGATGGGGCGTCCCGGGACGTACGGGGCGAGCTTCGCGATCGAGGGTCTCGGAGAGGGCTTCATCACTCCTCCTTGCGGCGCCGGCGAGGCGCCCTGGGGTTGGGGACGGCAGGCTTTCGCCGAGGGGTCGGTCGCGCGGCGGGCTGCACCGCGCGAAGCGCCGCGACCTCCGCCGGACTGAGGTCGCGGAAGCCGCCGACGGGGATCTTCGCGTCGCGGATCGGGCCGATCGCGACGCGACGGAGCTTCGAGACTTTGTGTCCGACGGACTCCAGCATCCGGCGGACCTGGCGGCTGCGCCCCTCGCCGAGGACGACGCGGAGCCAGGCGTTCCCGCCGACGCCGTCCTTCTCGGGAGTCGTCTCGGTCAGCTCGACCTTCGCGGGGGCGGTCCGCGTGCCGTCGAGGATGACCCCGCGGGCGAGCCTCGCGATCCGCGCGGGGGTCGGGACTCCCGACACCTTCACCTCGTATTCCTTCTGGCAGCCGCCCGACGGGTGCGCGATCCGGTGCGCGAGAGCCCCGTCGTTCGTCAGCAGGAGGAGCCCCTCCGAGTCGAAGTCGAGCCTCCCCACCGGGACGACCGGCTCCGAGACGCGCGTCCCGAGCAGGTGATAGACCGTGGGCCGGTGCTGCGGGTCGTCCCGGGTGACGACGACGCCCCGGGGCTTGTTCATCAGGATGTAGCGATGGGCCGCGGCGGGCCGGATTCTCTTTCCGTCCACCTTCACGTGGTCGACCGCGGGGTCGGCCTTCGCGCCGAGCTCGCGGACCACCGTCCCGTTCACCGTGACGCGGCCCTCGAGAATCATCTCCTCGGCCGCGCGGCGGGAAGCGACGCCGGCTGCGGCCAGGACCTTCTGAAGCCGTTCAACCGTCATGACGCTCCTCTCCTCGTGCCGTCTCGTCGCCGGGCGCGGGTCCGGCATCCCCGACGGGCTCCGCTTCGCCGGGCGCGGGTTCCGCCGCGGAAAGACCTCCGCCCGGGCCGGACGGCTCCCCTTCCCCGGGGCTCGCGACGACGGGCTCGACCTCTTCGACCTCTTCCACCTCGCCGGTGGCCTCGTCGACGTGGAACAGCTCCACCTGCGCCGGGTCGGCCTTCGGCGCCTCGAGGCCGTAGATCGCCTCCAGCTCCTCCGGCTTCGGAAGGTCTCCCAGTCCCTTCAGGCCGAAATGGACGAGGAACTCCTTCGTCGTCTTGTAGAGGAAGGGGGTCCCGACGACCTCCTTCCTCCCGGCCGTCGTGATCAGCTTCCGGTCGAGAAGCGTGCGGATCGAGGAGGAGGAGTTCACGGCGCGCAGCTCGGCGATCTCCGGACCGGTCACCGGCTGCCGGTACGCCACGATCGCGAGGGTCTCGAGCGCCGCCATCGAGAGCTTCGTCTTTCCGTCGAGGCCGAGGAGCCTGCGGACGGGGTAATCGTACTCGGGGCGCGACACGAGCCGGACGCCTCCGGCGACCCGGTCGAGCCGGACGCCGCGTCCGGAGGCTCCGCAGGCCGCCTCGAGGGCCTCGAGCGCCCGCGCGACGAGCTCCTCGGAGAGCTCCGCCGCCTCGGCCAGCTTCTCGACGGCGATCGGCTTGGAGGAGGCGAAGAGGAGGGCCTCGACGAGGGGAAGGGCCTCCTCCAGCTCCGCGTTGGCGGGCTCGGGGGGAGCGGCGGAGGGCGACTGATCCTCCGGAGCTTCGGCAGCCATCGGCTCCGCGTCGGGCGGGGTCTGGAGGCCGGCCTCGGGCGCGAGGGGCCCCGGGTTCGATTCGTCTCGGTCGTCCGTCATCGTCTCAGCGGTATTCCTCTTCGTAGCCGTCCAGCGTCAGCCTTTCGCCCGTCGGCTCGAGGTAGATCTCTCCGAACTCCTCCGTCTGGAGCGCTCGAACCAGGAGGAGGCGGAGGAGCTCGAGGACGGCGAGGAAGACCGCAATCGCCTCCGCGCGTCCCGTGAGCCCCCGGAAGACCTCCGTCAGCGCGACACGTCCGGTCTCGCGGACCCGCCCCGCCATGTCCTCCATCTTCTCCCGGATGGAGAACTTCTGGGCCGCGATCGCCATCGCAGGCGGGTGGAGCGCCCGGAAGCGGTCGACGGCCCCCTTGAAGAGCGTGAGGAGGTCGAAGAGAGAGACCTCGGACAGGTCCGTCTCCTCCTCCTCGGGCTCGGCCTCGGGCCGGTACGCCGGCCGCGGGTACATCCCGATCCGTTCCGCCTCGTAGACGTGGAGCGTCTCGGCGACGCCCTTGAACTTCCGGTACTGCAGGAGCCGGTTCACCAGCTCCTCGCGCGGATCGGGGGCGTCGCCGCTCTCGGTCGACGGGGTCCGAGGCAGGACCATCTGGCTCTTGATCTGGACGAGGAGCGCCTCCACGTAGAGGAACTCCGCGGCGACCTCCAGGTCCAGCTCCTGCATCAGGACGAGGTACTCGTGATACTGCCGGCAGATGTCGGCGACCGGGATGTTCCGGAGGTCGATCTCGTCCTTCCGGATCAGGTGGAGGAGGAGGTCGAGCGGACCCTCGAACTGGGGCAGGTGGACCGGGTAGGGCTGAACCAGCTCGGCGCCGGGGGGAATCGGGATCCGGATGCCTTCGGCCACGGGCGCCTCAGCGTCCGTCCGCCGTCGCGAGCGAAGCGCGGACGGCCCGGGGGGAGGTGGGGGACGACGACGGCCTCAAAGCAGCTTCATCGCGCCGGAGACGGACTTCATCGTGTCAGTCGCCAGCGCCCGGGCCTTCGCGCCCCCCTCCTCGAGGACCTCGCGAACGAACCCCGGTTTCGCGGTGATCTCCGCCCGCTTCGCGCGGACCGGCTCGAGGGCCGCGTTCATGTTCCGGATCAGCCACTTCTTGCAGTCGACACAGCCGAGCGTCGCCGTCCGGCAGCCGCGGTCGATCTCGGCGCACTCCTCCTTCGAGGAGTAGAGCTTGTGGAACGGGAAGAGGTTGCACTCGTCCGGGTTGCCCGGATCGGTCCGACGCGCGCGCCGCGGGTCGGTCACCATCGACATCACCTTCTTCGTCACGGCCTCGGCCGTGTCGGAAAGCGCGATCGTGTTGTCGTAGCTCTTCGACATCTTCCGGCCGTCGAGGCCGGGGACCTTCGGCGTCTCGGTGAAGAGCGCCTGTGGCTCGGGGAAGACCTCGCCGTACATCCCGTTGAAGCGCCGCACGATCTCGCGGCAGATCTCGAGGTGGCTCTCCTGGTCCTTCCCCACGGGGACGTAGTGGCCGCGATAGAGGGCGATGTCGGCCGTCATCAGGACCGGGTAGCCGAGGAACCCGTAGGTGCCGAGGTCCTTCTCCCTCAGCTCCTGGAGCTGCTCTTTGTAGGTCGGGACTCTCTCGAGCCAGCCGAGCGGGGTGAACATCCCGAAGACGAGCGCGAGCTCCGCCGTCTGGGGCACCTGCGACTGGACGAAGACGACCGCCTTCTCCGGGTCGAGCCCCACCGAGAGCCAGTCGGTCACGGCCTCGAGGGTCGCCTCGCGGATCGCCGACGTGTCGGCGTAGTCGGTCGTCAGGGCGTGGAGGTCGGCCACGAAGTACCGGCACGCGTACCGGTCCTGCAGGTCGACCCAGTTCTTCACCGCGCCCCAGTAGTTGCCGAGGTGGACGCGTCCCGTGGGCCTGAGGCCCGAGAGGACGATCTTCTTTTCCGGTTCGCTCAAGAGGGACCTCCGAGAAGGAGCTGGAAGACGAGCGTCATCGGCGGCCGCAGGACGGCCGAGAGCGCCCCCGTGAAGATCGCCACGACGAGGAAAACGAACCCGTATCGCCGCACCCACATGACGCCGCGTATCCAGCGGGCCGGGGCGAAGCTCTCGACGACGCCGAAGCCGTCGAGAGGCGGGATCGGGACGAGGTTGAAGATGCCGAGCGAAACGTTCACCGCCACCGAGAAGAGGGCCACGAGGAGAAGCGGGCGGAAGAACGATTCGTAGTGGCCTGGCGCCGCCGGCGCGACGGCCTGGAGGATGAAGAACGAGACCGCCGCGAGGATCGCCACGGCGAAGTTCGAGAGCGGCCCGGCGGCCGAGACGAGGAGGTTCGCCCGTCGCGGGTTCCGGACGCCGCGGAGCGAGACCGGCACCGGCTTCGCCCACCCGAAGACCGGCGCTCCGGTGAACGCGAGGAGCGCGGGGACGAGCAGGCTTCCGAACGGGTCGATGTGCTTCAGGGGGTTCAGCGTGATCCGCCCGAGGTCCCGGGCCGTCGTGTCGCCGCAGCGCAGGGCCATCCATCCGTGCGCGGATTCGTGCACGGAGACCGCGAACAGCAGGGCGGCCACCTGGATGACGATCTCGAGGACCTTTTCGGGGGAGACGGGCGCGTCGGGCACGGCAGGAACGTCCGAAAACGCCCGATCCTACGTGCCCCCCGAGGGGGCGTCAAACGGTGCGCCGGACGCGCGCCGCTCGGCGGCGAGCCCCTCCTCGACCGTTCGATAGTGGCCGAAGCGGCCGGCGGCGACGCTCTGCGTGAGGAACGGGTTCTGCTCCCCCACTCCCGCCAGAGCGAGCGTCCCGCCCGAGGTGGCGAAGCGCCCCTGCTCGCGCATGAGGACGGCGACGATCGTCGTCGGGAGGGCCGTGCAGGCGGACAGGTCGACCACGCAGCGCAGCGCGCCGTTCTCGCGGGCGACGCGGAGGTACTCCGTGATCGTCGACGCCTCCGTGAGCGTCACGTCGCCCCGGACCTTCAGCGCGGCGACCGATCCGTCGGTCTCGAGGGAAAGCTCCACACCCGGAGGATGCCACAGCGCTACGCGGACGGATCCGCTCCCTCAGGACCGCTCGCTGGACCGGAGGATCAGCCGCTCCTCGAAAGGAGCCGTCGCGCCGTCCGCGGCGAGCCGGACGGCCAGCTCCTTCGCCTCCCCGAGGAGGTCCCCGTCGGCGAGCGGATCGGCGATCCGAAGGTCGGGGAGCCCGCTCTGGCGCGTGCCGAGGGCCTCCCCCGGGCCGCGGCGGCGAAGGTCCTCCTCGGCCACCGCGAATCCGTCGTCGGTCCGCGCGAGGACCGTGAGGCGCGCGAGGGCGTCGGGCGAAGCCCCGGATCCCGAAAGGAGGATGCAGGTCGAAGCCCGGCTCCCGCGCCCCACGCGGCCGCGAAGCTGGTGGAGCTGCGCGAGGCCGAAACGTTCCGCGTTCTCGACGAGGAGGAACGAGGCCTCGGGGACGTCGATGCCGACCTCGACGACCGTCGTGGCGACCAGGACGTCGATCTCTCCGGCCGCGAAGCGGCGCATCGCCGTCTCCCGCGCCTCGGCCCGCATCTTCCCGTGGAGGGCGCCGACGCGCCGGCCGGGGAGGCGCCGGGCAACCTCCTCCGTCCAGGAGGCGACGGAACGCGCCTCGATCGTCTCGGACTCCTCGACGAGGGGGACGACGACGTAGGCGCGCCCCCCCGCCCCGACGTCGGCGGCGAGACGCCGGTACGCCTCCTCGCGCCCGTCCTCGTCCAGGACGGACGTCACGACCGGGGTTCGCCCCGGAGGCTTCTCGTCGAGCGTCGAGACGTCGAGGTCGCCATGGAGCGCGAGCGCGAGCGAGCGGGGGATCGGCGTCGCCGAGAGGACGAGGACGTGCGGGTGTTCGTGGCGCGCGGAGGCCCGCGCCGGAAGCGCGGCGCGCTGCGCCACGCCGAAACGGTGCTGCTCGTCGACGACGACGAGGCCGAGCCGACGGAACGCGACGGGCTTCTCCAGGAGGGCGTGCGTCCCGACGAGGAGACCGATCTCCCCCTCGGCCAGCGCCTCGAGCAGGGCCGCCCGCGGACGTCCGGTCACGCGGGCCGTCAGCAGCGCCGCGGTGACGCCGGTGCCGGCGAGGAGCCGGTGGACGGTCTCGGCGTGCTGCTCGGCCAGAATCGTCGTCGGCGCCATGAAGGCCGTCTGGAAGCCGCGCCGGGCCGCGAGGACGGCGCTCAGGACGGCGACGATCGTCTTGCCGCTTCCGACGTCGCCCTGAAGGAGGCGCGCCATCGGGTGACCCGAACGCAGGTCGGCTCCGATCTCGCGAATCGCCTGCTTCTGAGCGGCCGTCAGCGGGAACGGGAGCATCGCGGCGAGCGAACGGCGCGTCGCGCTGTCGGCCTCGATGCGGGGAGCGGGCCGGGCGGCCCTCTCCCTTCGCCGCCTCGCCAGCGCGACCTGGAGCTCCAGGAGCTCCTCGAAGGCGAGCCGGCGGAGGTGTCGGGAGCTGCGGTCCCGAAAGAGCGACGGGTCACCGGGCCCTCCGGCGCTCCCCGGGAAGTGAGCCTCGCGGAGCGCGTCGAGGAGGGAGGGAAGGCCGAGCCCGTCGGCGTCCCGAGGGCGCAGCCGGTCTGGCAGCTTCGGAGCCGCCTCCTCGAGGGCGCGCGCGACCAGCCGCCGCCGGAGGCGGGGCGGGAGCCCCGGCTGAGGCCTGTAGATCGGTACGACGCGACCCACGGAGAGCGCGGCGTCGCCGGGCTCCTCGGGCTCGGCTTCGACGTGGGGCGACTCGAGGACCAGCTGTCGCTTCTCCACCGCGCGGCCGTGCACGAAGGCTCGCGCGCCGGGCGTCAGCCAGCGCGCGAGCCAGGGCTGAGAGTAGAAGACGAGGCCCACGGAGCCGCTCTCGTCCTCGAGCGTCGCCTCGTAGATCGAGAACCCGCGCCGGCGCGTCCGCACCAGGCGGGCCGCGGTGATCGTCCCGAACAGCGTGAGCGGCGGTCCTCCGGCGACCAGGTCCGCCACCCGGGCGAACCGGGCCCGGTCCTCGTGGCGAGCCGGCAGCTCGAGCAGGAGGTCGAGGACAGTGGCGAGCCCGGCGTCCGCGAGAGCTCGCGCCCGGGCCGGGCCGATCCCGGGAAGCCCGACGAGAGCCGTTCCCGGACCGACGGGCTCCCGGCCGCGCGCGGGGCGCGGCACGCTCAGCTCCGCGTGACTCGGAAGGTCAGGTCGACGAGACCGAAGCGGAGGCGGTCGCCGTCGTGGATCGGCACCGGGGCGCCGGTGGCGATCCGGTTTCCGTTCACGAACGTGCCGTTCATCGTCCCGATCTCCTCGATCACCTGGAACTCCCCGTCGACGCGGACGATCTTCGCGTGCCGGCGGGAGACCGAGCGCGGTCCGTCCAGGTTCGTCAGGTCGACGTCCGGCCGGATCCCGGTCACAGGGTCGATCCGGCCGACCAGCGTCTCCGTGTCGCGGTTCAGGTAGAACTCCTCGACCCCTCCGTCCGCGACAAGGCGGAAGATCCCGTCCCGCGCGCCCGTCCGCTCGAAGAAGTCGGACGACTCGTCGAGGGCCGGAGCCTCTCCCGTCGTCTGCTCGAGCAGCGCGGTCGTCTCCCGGAGCCGGCGGGAGAGCTTCCGGAGCATCCGAACGGCGATCTCGCCGTTGTGCCGGAGCATCTCGTCGAACGTCGACTGGTTGATCCGGACGAGCTCGACGTCGGTCCGCGCGATGGCGTCCGCCGTCCGGGGGACGTCCTCGAGGATCGACATCTCGCCGAAGAAGTCGCCTCTCTCGAGGACGGAGAGGACCCGCGCCTCGTCCTTCACCTTCTTCACGATGTCGACCGTCCCGGACTGGATCACGAACATCTCCGTGCCGACGTCTCCTTCGGAGAAGACGGTCTCACCGGCGGGGACCCGTACGATGTACTCCTCGAAGCTCGCGGCGCCTCCGCCGGACTTCAGAACGACTTTCACGAGAGGAACTCCTCCTCGAAGGCGAGCGTCCGCGCCTCGCCGTCCCACGAAGCACGCGCTCCGACGGGGAGCGGCACGTTCGCCCCCCCGTGCCCGAACGGCAGGCCGAGGGCGACCGGAACCCCGAGCGGGGCGAGCCGGTCGAAGAGGAGCTGCCGGAGGCGCTCCGGGTCCTCGCTGCCGCCGAACGTCACGCGTGTCATGGAGCCCACGATGATACCGGCGAGCCGGGTCCACCGGCCGGAAGAAACGAGCGTCCCGAGCATCCGGTCGACTCGGTAGGCTTCCTCCCCCACCTCCTCCAGGAAGAGCAGGGCTCCCTCGTAGTCGTAGTCCCACGGCGTCCCGCTCAGCGCGGCGAGGAGAGAGAGGCAGCCCCCGACGAGCGGCCCCTCCGCCCGCCCCGGGACGAGGAGCTCCGACGAGGGAACGGTCAGGCGGGCCGGGCCACGTCCCTCCAGTAGTGCGGGAAAGAACGGCGCGGTCCAGGAGTCGAGGGGAGCCGCCAGCTCGGCCGCGACCATCGGACCGTGAATCGAGACGAGACCGCAGCGCTCGCGAAGGAACGCCGAGAGCGCCGTCAGGTCGGAGAAGCCGCAATGCAGCTTCGCCGTCTCCGCGAGAAGGCGCGCCGGAAGGCGCTGCAGGAGGCGCGTCACGCCATAGCCGCCCCGCGCGAAGAGGATCGCCTCGACCTCGGGGTCCTCCACGAGGGCGAGATAGCCGCTCGCGCGGGCCTCGTCGTCGCCGGCCAGGCCGAGAAGCGGCTCCCTCTCGAGAACGTTCCGGGCGACGCGGACGCGGTAGCCGAAGCCCTCGAGAGCCGCGACGCCGGCGTCCAGGCTCTCCGGGCGGACCGGGCCCGAGAGCGCAGCCACGCCGACGAGGCTCCCGGGGCGGAGCCGGCGGGGACGCCGCAGGGGAACGTTCACCCGATCCTGTTCCGCGGGTCGCTGAACCAGCGGGCCCAGTCGGAGGCGCTCCCGCCGGGGTCCCTCTTCTCCTCGTCCCGGGCGGCCTTCGCCGTCATCCGCCGCGCACCGGTCTGCCGGAACGCGGCAACGGAGGACGTTCGTCCGCCCGCCGCGTCGACCGCCTCCGACAGGACCCGGTCGTCCGTCACGACCGTCACGCCGCGCGGGTCGCGCGCCTCCCGGACCCGGCGGACGATCTCCTCGTCGGCGCTTCGAGGCGCCGCGTAGACGACGGTCACGTCCCCGAGCTGCTGGACTTTCGGCCGGCCGTGCTCCGGCGGGCCGTCGAAGACGACAGTCAGCCGCTTTCGCTTCGCGCGGGAGAGCTCCGCCAGCTCCTTGACCAGCGTCTCGCGCGAGACGCCCTTCTGCCCGAGGAGGTTGTTGCCGTCGATCAGGTCGGCCACGACTCCATTCTCCGACATCGGGCGCTCCGCGGCACGGCCCGGGATGGCGGCGGACGCTGCCCGGCCCAGCGGGATGCGGGCGGGAGGCGACCTCCTCGGAGTAAGTGACCCGGGCCGGACTGGCTCCGGGGGGGCTTGCCATCCGGGCGCCCCCCCGGCACCCCCCCACCTTCGATCTGACGTAAGTGACCCGGGCCGGACTGTAAGCCGGATTCTGTGACCGGTCGGCTCGCGCCTTCCGGCCGGCGATCATTCCTCTGGGCCCGCGCCTCTCGGCGGGGCTCGAGCGGCCTACCCGGAAACGTCGCCTTTCGACGCGGGGGCGAGCCCCCCTTCCGTTCCCCTATTCGGCCTTGCTCCGCGTGGGGTTTGGCCTGCCGACCCCGTTGCCGGGGTTCGCGGTGCGCTCTTACCGCACCTTTTCACCCTTACCGCGGCCCCTCTCGGGAACCGAGGCGGTCTGTTTTCTGTGCCACTTTCCTTCGGGTCGCCCCGACCGGGATTTCCCCGGCACGCTGCTCGCTGGAGTCCGGACTTTCCTCCCCTCGTTCGGCGAACCGTCCGAGCGGCGATCGCCCGTCCGGCCCGGGTCGGCGAGGAGGATACGCCACCGCCGCCGCGCGGCGTCAGGCCTCCGTACGGGGCTTTCGGCGGGACGTGAAGAGGTTGACGCCCTTCGCGAGCTTCGGCACGCACAGGAGGAAGAGGCCTCCGACGGTCACCGCGAGGACGAGGGCGACGAGGGGCAGGAAGACCGACACGATCGCCTGCAGGACGGCGAGGACGTCTTCCGCGAGGGAAAGGGCGAAGTTGGCGACACCGGCCGTCAAGGCGGTGGACGTGAGCCGTGCGGTCCCCTTGACGACGTGGGCGGCGAGCGCGATCACCCCGCCGCCTCCGCCCGCGAGGACCGTCAGCGAGGCTTCGGCCCCCGGCGCGACGGCGGCGACGGCGAGGAGGGCCCCGGCCACCGGCCGGACGACCGTGTGGACGATGTCCCAGACGTGGTCCAGGCCCGGGATCTTGTCGGCGAAGAACTCGAGGACATAGAGCGCGAGGAGGACGGCCAGGGTGGCCGGCTCCGCCAGGAACCGGGCGATCGCGCCGGGAAAGTCTTCCGGGAAGAGGTGCGCGATTCCCCCGTAGACGAGGAGCACGGCATAGGCATTGAGGCCGGCGCCCGCCGCGAGCCCCAGCCCGGTCCCGAAGTGCGCGAGCGCCTCCACCACCGCGGGAGGATAGCGCCCGGAGGGGCGCTCAGCGAGGCTTCGTCGCCGCGATCTCCGCGAGCGCCTTCGAAGCCTTCCGGTTCGTCGGGTCGAGCTTGAGGACCTCCTTCAGCGCCTTCACCCGGCCCGTTTCGTTCCGCTCGGCCCCGAGCGCGTCCGCGTACGCCAGCCAGACCTCGACGGAATCCGGAAGGTTCTCCGTCGCCCGGCGGAGCGTCTCCGTGGCCTGACGAATCCACTTCGGGTTCCGGGCCTGGACCTTCGCGAGAAGCGTCCAGTACTCCGGCTTCTCGGGGTCGAACTCGACCGCCTGCCGGAGCATCTCGTAGGCCGGGAAGAAGTCCTCCATCTCGATCAGGGTCCGCGCCCGCTGGAAGTTCGCCTTCGCGACCTGCTTCTGCACCTCGCGCGTCGGCTCGCCGTACAGGACCGGCGCCGCCAGCCCTCCGCTCGACCGCAGCCTGTCGTACTGCTGCCGCGACGCCGGGCTCGCGAACGACCGATCGGCCTCCCGGACCTTCGCGAAGAGCGATTCGAGCGCCGCGAAAAGAGAGCCGAACCAGCTTTCGAAAGCGCCGCCGTCCGGGTCCGCGTGCTCGGCGAACGCCGCGACGACGCTTTCGAACTCCGACACGAACGAAGGAGGAATATTTCTTCCGAAGGACAGCGTGTTTTCGCACATGGTGCTCTCCTCGCTCTTCCAATCGCAGAAGTGCTCCACGAACATCAGCGAGCGCGCGAGTTCGACGGAGCCACGCGCGCCGAACGCGGA
>JAKPXO010000416.1 GCA_029567505.1 Acidobacteriota bacterium | reverse complement strand
CGTGGACGAGGCGCGGGTCCCTCACGCCGCCGAGCATCTCGGTCGTTCCGTCGGTCGAGTGGTTGTCGACGACGATCACGTTGAACGGGAACGGTGCCTGCTGCGAGAGCGCGCTTCCGACGGCGTCGAGGATCGTGCGCTCGCGGTTCCTCACGGGGATGACGACGCTCGCCGTCACGGGGAAGCGCTCGACGGGAGCCGGGACGGCGGCGAACTCCGGCGGCAGGAGCGCGCCGATCCGCCGGAGGTGGTCGGTGGCGACGCGCTCCATCTCGACCTGCACGTCGCGGTTCCTCGGGTCGACGTAGTCGAATTGCGCCTCCCCCGTGGGGCGCGTCTCGAGCGGCCCCGAGGCGTAGAGCGGCTCGGGGACGCGAACGACGGGGGCGCGCTCGGAGAGGCGGAGGCGGAGGTCGTAGAGCGCTCCCCAGCGGAGCCCCGGGGTCGCGCCGACGGCGCGGGCGAGGGCGAGCGGGAACGCGACGACCGGCCCGAAGTCGAAGCCGTCGCGGAGGCTCCCGGGGCGGTAGTCGATCCGCGGGTGAGCGGCGGAATCGGCGTAGACCCATCCCGCGCCGGTGTCGCGGAGCGCCTGCGCCATCCGCTCGAACATCCGCGGCCCGGGCGTCACCGCGACGCGCGGGTCGGCCAGGAAGACGACCTCCTCCGTCGCGCCGTCGAGGAGAAGCGCGAGCCCCTCCGAAGAGACCGGCATCGGGCGGAGGAGGCTCACGCCCGCCTCCTGCCGGCCGGCACCCGTCGCGCGGGGGCGGACGCCTCGGCCCTCGCGGGATCGAGAGGCCGCGCGGCGATCACGCCCGCCATCCGGTTCGCGGCGAGGAAGCGCGCGAGGTCCTCCTCGACGACGCGCCCGGCGCTGCGGGAGGCGTGGCGGAGACGGATCGAACCGCCCGCGAGGACGAGAAAGCCGCAGTGAAAGACGTCGAGGCCCGACTTCGTCGAGGCGAAGAGGAGGACGTCGCCGTTCGCGAGGCGCGGGAGGAAGGTGCGCAGGCGGGACTTCGGAACGCAGACGAAGCGGGCCCGCCTCGGCGGGAGCCCGGCGACGGCGGCGAGCGTCTTCTCGACCCGCTTCCCGATCGCGCCGGACGCCACGGCGCGCACCGCCGCGGCGTTCCGACGGACCCAGTCGGTCATGTAGTGATTCCGCCTCTCCCACTCCACGCGTCCGCCGTCGTAGCGGAGGGCGCGGAGCTCCTCGACGAACCCGGACGGGTCGCCCGCCCGCGCGAGCGCGAGGACGCTTTCGACGTACGTGACGCAGTCGAAGCCGTCGAGCGGCGCGACGAGCGCCTCCGGCTCCGTCGCCGAGCCGACGAGGGCGTGGGCGACGTAGGGCGCGCCGAGAAGCGAAGCCGAGAGCGCTTCGACACGCGCCGGGAGGCTCGTGTGGGGCTTCGCGAGGGCGAGGAGGGAGCGGGCCCGCCGAAGGTCGGGCCGCCGGGGACGGGTCGTCTTCATCGCCGGGCGATGTTACCCGCCGCCCGCTGCGGTAACCTCGTCCGTTGGCCCGGCGGCAGGGCCGAGGGCGCCCCGGAGCCGCCGGACCCGAAGGAGAGCACCATGGCCGGAAAGCTGGCAGGAACGAAGACCGAGGCGAACCTGAAAGAAGCCTTCGCGGGCGAGTCGATGGCCCGGAACAAGTACACCTACTTCGCGTCGGAGGCCCGGAAGGCCGGGCTCCTGAGCATCGCGACCGTCCTCGAGACGACCGCGAACGAGGAGAAGGAGCACGCCAAGCGCCTTTTCAAGTTCCTCGACGGCATCGCCGGGACCGAGGCGAACCTGGAGCAGTGCATCGCCGGCGAGAACTACGAGTGGACCGACATGTACGAGCGGATGGCGAAGGAGGCCGAGGAAGAGGGGTTCGTCCCGATCGCCCGCTTCTTCCGGCAGGTCGCCGTCGTCGAGAAGCACCACGAGGAACGCTTCCGCAGGGCGCTCGAGGACCTGAAGGCGGGCGCCGTCTTCAAGAAGGGGAACGAGGTCTACTGGTATTGCACGAACTGCGGGCACATCGAGAAGGGGCTCGAGGCGCCGAAGGCGTGCCCCGTCTGCGCCCACCCGCAGTCGTACTTCCGCGCGATGCCGGAAGGCGAGGTCTGAATCGCGGCCGGCGGGGCCGGGCCTGACAACCCGACCCCGCCGCGTCTCCATTCGAGGGGAGGCGGCGCAGCCGCCGCGGGGAGGCTCGTGGCGAGCCTCCCCGATCCATTTCCCCCGTCCCCCGTTCGAGGGGAGGCGGCGCAGCCGCCGCGGGGAGGCTCGTGGCGAGCCTCCCCGATCCACTCCCTCGTCCCCCGTTCGAGGGGAGGCGGCGCAGCCGCTGCGGGGAGGCTCGTGGCGAGCCTCCCCGATCCACTCCCCCGTCCCCGTTCGAGGGGAGGCGGCGCAGCCGCCGCGGGGAGGCTCGTGGCGAGCCTCCCCGATCCACTTCAGCTCTCGTCGGCGGACGGTCCGTAGAGCGCGGGGACCGGGACGTCGCGCAGCCGGAGGTAGACCGTCAGCTGCGCGCGGTGGTGGATCAGGTGGTTCATCACGAACCCCCTCACGACGGCGCTCCGGGGCATCGTGAACCAGGCCTTCCCGTTCTCGAGGAGGGACCAGGGCTCGGCGAAGGCGGGGTCGGCCGTCGCCTCGAGGGCCGCGCGCGCGGCCTTCACCCCTTCCAGGAAGAGCGCGAGCGCCTCGCGCGCCGACGCGGGCCGGGAAAACTCGGCCGGGACCCCGCCCGGGGCCATGTCGAACGAGGGGGCGTTCAGCGTCCCGGTCAGCCACTCCGGAATCGTCGCGACGTGGCCGGCGAGCTCGCCCATCGAGAACGACTTCGCGTGCGGCTTGAACGCCCAGTCCTCGTCCTTCACGCGCTCGAGGACCTTTCGTGTGCCGGCCATCTCGAGGTCGAACTCGGGAAGGAGCGACGCGGCGAGGCTCTTCGGATCGGTGCTCATCAGGGGACCTCCTTGATCGGATGGCGCGAGTAAAGCGTAAGTCTGGCCGGAGTGCAAGGGGAAAGTTCGACCCGTCGTCGCGGATCGCGGGAACGCACGATCGCGGAAGGGTTTAGCCTTCCATCGACATGCCCCGGATCGTGGTCGTCGGGTCGATCGCCATCGACGAGGTCGTCGCCTTGCGGCGGCCGCTCGCCGCCGGCCTCCACCTCGACGGGAAGGAGCATGGACGGCGCGTCGGCGGCGGCGCCGCGAACACGGCGATCCCCCTCGCGTTCGCCGGGCACGACGTCGTCGTCGTCTCCGCCGCCGGGACCGACGCGGACGGCGGGACGATCCTCCGCCGTCTCGCCGAGGCGGGAGTCGACACCTCGCAGGTCGCGCGGCTCCCCGGGCCGTCGACCCGGTCGCTCGTCCTCGTCGACCCGGCCGGGGAGCGGACCGTCGTGAACCTCCATCGCTGCCGCGAGGGCGGTCCGCTGCGCCGGCTCCGGACCGTTCCGGCCGACGCGATCTACGTGAGGAGTCGCGAGCTGGACCTCGCCCGGATCCTCGCCGAGCGGCTCGATTCGGCGCTCGTCGTCGCCCACGTCCCGCCCGTCGTGGCCGGAGCGCGCCCGGCCCACGTTCTCGTCGCCTCCGCGTCGGACCTCTCGCCGGAGGAGGGGGAGAGACCGTGGGACGTGCTCCGAAGGGCGGGCGGCGAGACGGTCCGGCACGTCGTCGTCACGCGCGGCGCCGCGGGAGCCGAGGCCCATGCGAGCGACGGCCGCCTCCGGGTCCCGGCTCGCGAGGCCGCCTCCGTCGACTCGACCGGCGCGGGAGACGT
>JAKPXO010000394.1 GCA_029567505.1 Acidobacteriota bacterium | reverse complement strand
CGCCTCTGGCGGGTCGACCCGAAGGCGATGGACGCATCGAAGGCCGGCTCCCTCGCCGGGGAGACCGGAGAGGCGGCGATCTGGGCGATGACCGTCGGCCCCGACGGAACCGTCTGGGCCGGCACGGGCACGAAGGGCCGGATCTGGCGGGCGGGCGCCGACGGCAAGGCCTCGCTTCACGCCGAGCTCGAAGACACGCACGTCCGGTCGCTCCTCCTGCGCGCGGATGGCTCTCTCGTGGCCGGGACCTCCGACCGCGGCCTCGTCGTCGCCGTCGCCCCTGACGGCAGCATTCGGACGCTCCACGACTTCGGGCGGCCGGAGGTCGTGGCCCTCGCGCCGGCGCCGGAGGGGGGGCTCTACGCGGTCGTGACGTCGGTGGCCGTGCCGACGCTCGCCCAGCAGCGGAGCGAACCCCGGCAGACGCCCGCGCGAGCCGGAGCGGCGCCGCCACCGGCGCCGGGCGGGGCGCCCGAGGCCGTTCCGCAGGGGAGCGTCTCGGTCACCTCGACGACCTCGCCGGTGCGGCCTCCTGCCGGAGCCCCCTCCGGGCGGGAAGGGAACGCGGAGGTCGTCCTCGTCGCCGCGGACGGGTTCGTCGAGCCCGCCTGGATCCTCCCCGAGGAAACGGTCTACGGGGCCCGCTGGGACGAGGGGCGCGGCGCGCTCCTCCTCGCGACCGGGCCGAAGGGGCGCGTCTACTCGCTGAAGGGGCGGCAGCTGCGCCTCGAGGCGCAGGCCGGCGAGCAGCTCGTCGTCGCCTCACCCGCCGTCCCGGGAGGTTTCGCGATCGTGGCGTCGAGCTCACCGGCCGTCCTCCGCCCGGCGGGCGCGACCGGCCGCGGGACGTACCTCTCCGCGATCCGCGACGCGGGACGCCTCGCGCGATTCGGAACCATCCGGCTCGAGGGGACGGTGCCGAAGGGCGCTTCGGCCCTTCTCTCGGTCCGTTCCGGGAACAGCGGCACGCCCGACGGGACCTGGTCCGGCTGGGTCCGCGCCGGGAGCTCGGGGGAGGCGGCCCCGCCGGCCGCGCGCTACTTCCAGTGGCGCGTCGAGCTCGCGGCCTCGCCGCGCGGCGAGGCTCCCGTCATCGAGCGGGTGGAGACCTCGTGGGCCGAGCGAAATGCGCGGCCGATCGTCGAGAACGTCTCCGTCCTCGAGCCGGGAGCGGTCTTCGCACGTTCCGGCGCCGCGTCCGGTCCGGCCGTCCTCTCGGTGACGAACCCCGACGAGAACGGCGCGTTCGCCGGCCTCGAGCCCGAGAAGCCCGCGGAGACGCCGGGCAAGAAGCTCTTCCGGAAGGGATTCCGGACGGTCACCTGGAAGGGGACCGACCCGAACGGGGACACGCTCCGCTACGACCTCGAGGTCCGAAGGGAGGGCTCCGCGACCTGGTTCCCGATCCGGCGCGACCTCGAGGACGCCTTCTTCTCGTTCGACACGGCGCCGCTTCCCGACGGCCGGTACCGCTTCCGCGTCACCGCTTCGGACCGTGCGGCGAACGTGGAGGGGGAGGCCCTCTCGACGAGCGAGGAGAGCGACGTCGCGCTCGTGGACGGGACCCCGCCATCGCTCGTCCGATCGGACGCGCGGGAGGAGGGCGGCTTCGTCGTCCTCAGGGTGAAAGCCGTGGACGCCCTCTCGCCGATCGTCCGCGCGGAAGGGACCGTCTCCGCAGACCGGTGGCGGCCCCTCGCGCCGGCCGACGGGACACTGGACGGGCGAGAAGAGGAGCTGACGATGAAGGTCCCGAAGCCCGGAGGTCCGGCATTCCTCGCCGTCCGCGTCGTCGACGCGGCCGGGAACGGCGCGTCGATCTCCGTCGAGTACCCGAAGGAGCTCCGGTGAAGCGGCTCGCGCTCGCGTCGCTTCTCGTCCTGTCCGCGTGCGGCGGCCCCGTCGGCAAAGACCAGAGCCTCGTCCTGCACCGACGGCTCGAAGGGGAGCCGCAGACGCTGAACGCGCTCACGGCGACGTCGGACCCCGAGAACGTCGTCATCGCGCTTCTCCAGCGGAACCTCCTCGACTACGACGAGGACCTCACCCTCGTCCCGGGCCTCGCCGAGTCGGTGGAGGCGGACGAGAGCCGCCTCGTCTACACGATCCGCCTTCGCTCGGGTGCCCGCTGGGAGGACGGGACTCCCATCTCGGCCGAGGACGTGAAGGTCACGCTCGAGGCGCTCCTCGACCCGAAGACGCCGGCGCTCTACCGCCGGAGCCTCTTCGCCGACCTCGAGCGGGTCGAGGTCCTGGACGAGCGGACGGCCCGCGCCACGTTCCGAAAGGCCTACGCGGCCCAGCGGGACGCCTTCAACATGCCGCTCCTCCCGGCCCACGTCTACCGGGGGACGGACGTGGCGACGAACCCGGCGAACCGCCGGCCGCTCGCGACGGGCCCCTTCCGGCTCGCCTCGTGGGACGGGCCGACGATCCGTCTCGTCCGGAATACCCAGTACTTCGGGGCGGCTCCCGCGTACGAGCAGGTCGTCCTCCGGGTCGTCCCCGAGTCGTCCGCTGCGTTCCAGGGTCTCCTGGCGGGGGCGCTCGACGAGACGCGGCTGAACGCCGCCCAGCGACCGGAGGCGGCGAAGGCGGGGACGATCCGGGAAACGGTCTACGACGAGATCGCCTACACCTACATCGCCTGGAACAACCGCCTTCCTCAGTTCTCCGACGCCCGCGTCCGCCGCGCCCTG
>JAKPXO010000373.1 GCA_029567505.1 Acidobacteriota bacterium | reverse complement strand
ACGCCGACGTTCCCCGCGAGCGCCGCGAGGACGCAGCCGGCCCGGACGACCTGCTCGCCGTAGGCCCGCCGCTGCATCCCGTAGCCCTGGTAGAGGACTCCGGGGCGGAGCGTCGCGTACTCCCGCGCGAGGCGTGCCGTCGTCTCCCGCGGCACCGTCGTGATCGCCTCCGCCCACTCCGGCGTCTTCGGGACGCCGTCCTTCGTGCCGAGAAGGTAGGCGAGGAAGCTCTCCTCCCCCTCGCAGCCCGCCGGCATCTGCGATGCGTCGAAGCCGACGCAGTGCGTCCTCACGAACTCCTCGTCGTGGAGCCCCTCGGTCACCATGACGTACGCCATCGCGGTCATCAGCGCCGCGTCGGTGCCGGGGCGGATCGGGACCCACTCGTCGGCGAGGGCCGCGGCCGAGAGGCTGTGCCGCGGGTCGATGCAGACGGCGCGCGCGCCCCGCTCGCGCGCGAGCTTCACGAAGAAGTCGCTGTTCGTCCCGTCGCGCATCTCGGCCGGGTTCCAGCCCCACATCAGGATCAGCTTCGCGTTGAGCCAGTCCTGGCGCTGGTTCCCGGTCGTCAGCGTCCCGTAGACCGTCGGCGTCGCGACGTTGATCGCCGCCCAGGAGTAGCTGTTCCAGATCCCGAGGCAGCCCCCCGCGACGTTCATCAGCCGCCGGGCGACGTGCGAGCCGTTCGTCTGGTTGTACGAGCCGGTCCCGTACGGGACGAAGAGGGCGCCGGGGCCGTACGTCTCCCGCACGCGGCGCATCTCCGAGGCGACGAGGTCGAGCGCCTCGTCCCAGGAGACTCTCTCGAACTTCCCCTCGCCGCGCTTTCCGACCCGCTTCAGCGGGTGGAGGAGCCGGTCGGGGTGGTACTGGCGGCGGAGGTACGAGCGCCCGCGAGCGCAGGCGCGCAGCTGCGGCGCTTCGAGGAGGTCGGGGCGGTCGTCGGCCTCGAGACGGACGATCCGCCCGTCTCGGACGGTCGCGAGGAGGACGCAGCGGCCGCCGCAGTTGTGCGCGGGGCACCCGACGCGGACCATCCTCTCCGCCGGCCGCGGCGCGCTCTCCCCTCCGCTCGACTTCCGGGTCCGGCCCCAGCCCATCCGCGCCGACCTCCAGCCGACCATCGTAGCGCGGAGAGGCCCGTTCGCCGAGAGAGGAACCGATCCGCTAAAGCGAAAAGTCCTTCGGGACGACGACGATGTGCTCGGAGCTGCCGGTGATCGGGACGGTGCGGAGCCCCCTCCTCTCGTCGTCGTCGCGGTCGTAGCCGATCGAGACGTTCTCCGAGAGGCGGACGTTCTTGTCGATGATCGCGTTCTTCACGCGGCAGCGGCGGCCGATGCTCGTCTCGGTGTGGACTCCTCCCCGGAGCGCGCCGCCGAGGAGGACCGATTTCTCGATCATCGCCCAGCTGTGGACGTAGACGCCGCTCCCGATGACCGACTCCCGGACCGTCCCCCCGCTCACGATGACGCCGTCGGCGACCATCGAGTTCACGGCGACGCCGGTCCGTCCCGGGATCTCGTGGACGAACTTCGCCGGCGGGAAGTGGCCCGGGGCCGAGTAGAGCGGGAAGCGCTCGCCGTAGACGTTGAAGCGCGGCTTCGGCTGGACGAGGTCGAGGTTCGCGAGCCAGTACTGCTCGAGCGTCCCGACGTCCCGCCAGTAGTCCGCGTCGCTCGCGCGCGGGACGAGCTCCTTGCGCCGGACCCCGTCCCGCTTCGTGTACTCCCACTCCGGGATCGCGTTCTTCGTCGTGAAGTCGTAGGCGTAGACCGGGACCCCGTCCCGGAGGAGGAGCGGGATGACGTCCTTCCCGAAGTCGAGGAGGTCGTTGTCGAGGCCGCGGCGGAGGCACCCGGCCTCGAAGAGGTAGATCCCCATCGAGGCGAGGCAGTCCGTCGTCCCGGGGATCGTCTTCGGCTCCGCCGGCTTCTCCTCGAACCCGACGATCCGCCCCTCCTCGTCGACCTGCATGACGCCGAACGTCCCGCGCGCCTCCTCGGCGGGGAGCCTCACGCAGGCCACCGTCAGCTCGGCCCCCTTCTCGTCGTGGAAGGCGCGCAGGAGCCGGTAGTCCATCTTGTAGACGTGGTCGCCCGAGAGGACGAGGACGAGCCGCGGGCGCTTGCTCTCGACGAACGAGAAGTTCTGCCGGATCGCGTCGGCGGTCCCCTGGTACCAGCTGCTTCCGAGCTGCTGCTGGGCCGGCACCTCGTCGATGAACTGGTTCAGGCGCGGGCTCAGCATGTTCCAGCCGGTCCGCAGGTGGCTCGAGAGGGAGTACGACTTGTACTGCGTCAGGACGTAGATCCTGCGGAGGCCCGAGTTCACGCAGTTCGAGAGCGTGAAGTCGATGATCCGGAAGATCCCGCCGAAGGGGACGGCCGGCTTCGCCCGGACGTCCGTGAGCGGCCGGAGCCGCTCCCCCTGCCCGCCCGCCATGACGAACGCGAGGGTCTCTTCCATCGTCCCCCTCCTTCCGCGTGCCGCATCGGGTAGCTTAGCGCCGGGCCGTGGCGCCGTGCGAGAAACCGGCCGTGCCCCGCGACGGCCCTCGTCGCGGGGCACGGCCGGCGATCCTCTACTCCTTCGCCGCCTCGACGACCTCGAGGACGGTTCCGTCCGCGGCCTCGGGCGCCGGAGGAGCACCTCCCGCGCCGAGGAGATAGTGCTCGAACCACCCCAGGATCCGAACGGCCGCGTCGAGCTGCGAGGCGGCCCGCCGGTTGCCGTGCCCCTCGCCCGGGTAGCGGACGAGGCGGACCGCCGGATGCCCCGCAAGCTTCAGGTAGCGGTAGAGCATCAGCGACTGCGTCGGGTGGACGCGCGGATCGGCCGTCCCGTGAAGGAGGAGGAGCGGGGTCCGGGCCTTCGCAACGTAAGACAGGGGGCTCCGCTCCCGGCTCTGCTCGAAGCGGGTCCAGGGCATCGAGAGCATGTGGACGTCGACATCCTCGACCGGGATGTCCGTCGTCCCCGCCTTCGACGTCAGGTCGGAGATCCCGACGAACGACACGGCCGCCGCGAAGCGCTCGGAGTAGAAGGTCGCGCCCCAGCCCGCGGCGTAGCCGCCGTAGGAGCCGCCGGCGATCCCGACCTTCTTCGGGTCGGCGAGCCCTGAGGCGACGAGGTGGTCGACCGCGTCGACGAGGTCGTCGAACTCCTTCCCCGCCGGGTCGCCCTGGCTCGTCTTCGAGAACGCGAGGCCGCGCCCCGTGGAGCCGCGGTAGTTCGGCCAGAAGGCGGCGATCCCCTTCGCCGCGAGGAGCTGGCCCGGCTCGCCGTAGCGCGTCAGCCAGCCGTTCGAGACGTGCGCCTCCGGGCCGCCGTGGACGAGGAGGACGAGCGGCACGCGCGCCCCGGCCGCCCGCTCGACGGGCTCGACGAGGATCCCTTCCAGCTCGACTCCGTCGCGCGCCTTCCAGCGGACGACGCTCTGCTTCCCGAGCCGCCGCTGGGCGAGCCACGGGTTCAGGTCGGCGAGCGGCTCGGGCTTCGCCGAGCCGGCCGCCAGCAGGAACGGCTCGGCCGGCCGGTCCGGCCGCTCGGCCACGAACGCGAGCGTTCCGTCCGGGGCCCGATCGAGGGCATCGACGACGAGCCCCTCCGCGAGCGGGAGCCTCTTCGGCGCCCCGCCGGCGGCCGGGAGCTCGAGCAGCTCGGTCCCGACGCCGCGCCCCGCGACGACGACGAGGCGGTCGTTCCCCGCCCAGGCGAACGCGGCCGGGTGGCCGTCGAAGCCGGCGAGGAGGTCCTTCGGCCGGCCGCCCGTCGCCGGGACGACGCCGAGCGCGGCCGTCGACGGGTCGTTCCGGTCGGCCGCGCAGATCATCGCGAGGCGCGTCCCGTCGGGACTCCAGGCGACGCTTCCGAGCTTGCCGTCGTTCTCCACGCGCCCGACGACCTTCCCGTCGAGCGTGACGACGTGGACCTTCCGGTTCATGTAGCCGTCGTCCACCGACGGCGTCGGGGCGAGCGCCACCGCGAGGCGGTCGCCGGTGGGCGCGAAGCGGAGGTCGGACGCCGAGCCCGGCAGGTCGAGAGCGCGCGGCGGCGCGTCTCCGTCGAGCTGGGCGACCCAGACCTTCGCCGGGCGCCATTCCTCCTCGAAGACTTCCCGGTCGAAGCCCTTCTTCTCGCGCGCCTCGACCGCCTCCGCCTTCTTCTCCTTCGCGAGGAGGGCGACGACGCCGTCCTCCTTCGGCGAGAGGGCGTACCCCTCCACGTCCGCCGGGAGCGCCACCCGACGCCGCGCCTCGCCGCCGTCCCTCCGGATCGACCAGAGCGCTGCGGTCGAGTCCCCCTTCCGCTTCGTGACGAAGAAGAGCTCGGAGCCGTCGCGCGAGAAGGAGACCCTCGAGACGTTGACCTCCCCGGTGACGTACGGTCGCGGGGCCTTCCCCCGCTCGGCGACGTGAAGCTCCGTCCACGCCGGCCCGTCCTCGCCCTTCCCCGGCGTTCTCGGGACCTGGACGAGGAAGGCGACCGCCTTCCCGTCGGCGGAGATCCGCGCGTCGCGCGCGACGCGGACGCGGAAGAGGTCGGCGAGCCCGAGCGGCGCCATCGCCGCGGGGGCTTCCGCGAGTGCCGCCGAGCCGGCGAGGAGCGTCAGGAGAGCGAGAGCGATCGGGGTCCGGGCCGTCTTCATCGGTTCCCTCCGTACATCCCGCGATTCTAGGGGCGGTCTCGGATGGCGGCCCGCGCGGCGCTACCATTCCCCCGGGCCGCCCGCGAGGGAGAGGCCCGGGAAGGGGGCGCGATGGAGACCCTGACGCTCCTCGGGACGACGCTCGGCCTCAGCTTCACCGCCGGCCTCAACCTCTACGCCACGATCCTCGTCACCGGCCTCGCGGTCCGCTTCGACTGGCTGACGCTCCCGGCCGGCCTCGAAGGCCTCGCCGTCCTCTCCCACCCGGCCGTCCTCGTCGCCGCGGGGCTCCTCTACGTCGTCGAGTTCCTGGCCGACAAGATCCCCGCGGTCGACAACGTCTGGGACGTCCTCCACACGTTCGTCCGGCCGCTCGGAGCCGTCCTCATCTCGTGGGCCGCCGTCTCCGGCGCGAACGTCCCGAAGCCGCTCGAGATCCCGCTCCTCCTCCTCGCCGGCGGCGTCTCCCTCTCGACCCACGCCGGCAAGGCGGGGACGCGCCTCGCGTCGACGGCCACGGGCGGTCACGCGACCGGCGTCGGCGTCGGCCTCAGCCTCCTCGAGGACGTCGCCGCGGTCTCGATCGCGCCGCTCGCCCTCGCCTACCCCGTCGTCACGCTCGTCCTCGTCGTCGTCGCGCTCGCGCTCCTCGCCCTCGTCGCCCCGCTCGGCTGGAGGCTCCTCCGCTCCCGCGTGGCGGCGCTCCTCTACCTCTTCCAGCACAAGGTCGTCGACCGCGAGCTCCCCGGCCTCGACACCTCGCACCTCCCCGAGGACGTGGCCCTCGCCTTCACCGACGCGGGCGTCCGTTCGGGAAGCGACGGCCTCCTCCTCCCGGCCTACGCCGCTTCGCTCCCGGGCGTCCCCCGGTGGATTCCCGGCTACGTCGCCCTCGTTCCCGGAGGCGCCGTCTTCGCGTGCCGCGGCTGGTTCCGGACGCGCGTCGGGCGCCTCTCCTGGTCCGACGGGGCGCCCCTCCTCGTCCGGCGCCTGACCGGCTACGTCCTCCACGCCCGGACGCCGAAGCGCCGCGCGACGATCACGTTCTTCCCGCTCACGAAGCCGATGGGGCAGGCACTCGAGCGCGCGGCCGCCCTCGCCGCCTCCGCACCGGCCACCGGCCCGCTCCCCTCGCCGCCTCCGCCCGTCCCTCCGGCGGGCGCGACCGCCGCGCCGGGTTGACGGGCCTCACGCGCTTCACACTGCGGAGAGGCGACAATCCGCCGATGCGTCGGCTGTTCGTCGTCCTTGCGCTCGCGCTCGCCGCGGCTCCTCCCCTCCGCGCCCAGGAGGTCCGGATCGTCGAGCTGACGCCGTTCCTCGGCGCGCGCTCCGGAGGGCGCCTGAAGGACTTCGGGACCGGGCAGTGGTTCTCCGTCCGGCCGTCGTGGTCGTGGGGCTTCGTGGCGGGGATCGCGCCCGGCCGCCCGAACCTGATCTTCGAGGGGACGTTCCTCCGGCAGGCGACGCGCCTCGACGCCGAGAACGCGTTCCTCG
>JAKPXO010000363.1 GCA_029567505.1 Acidobacteriota bacterium | reverse complement strand
CCCGCTCCTGACGACCCCTCTCCCTTCCTCCCCGCTCTTCGCCCTGCCCCAAGAGGAGGTCCCGATGAGGCCGATCGCCGAAGTCCTCTCGCTTCCGCTCGCGATCCTGCAGCCGAAGGCGATGGAGCGCTCTTTCGAGCTCCGCGCCGGAGAGGAGCTGGCCGGGACTCTCGCGTTCCGGAGCTCCTTCGGCTCCCTCGCCCGGGCCCGGAACGCGGAGTCGGCGTGGACCTTCAAGCGGGTCGGCTCCTTCTCGCCCCGGGCGACCGCCCGGCACGAGGGCTCGGACCGCGACCTCGTCGTCTACACGCCCCGCTGGATCGGCCAGTCGGGGGAGATCGCCCTCGAAGGCGGCGAGCGCCTCCGCTTCGCCGCCACGGGCTTCTGGGGGACGCGCTTCGCCCTCGGCGACGCCGCCGGACGAACGCTCGCGACGTTCGGACCCGAGCCGGAGGCGCACCGTTTCTCCGACCACTTCCGAGCCCAGGCGATCGTCTCCGTCGACCCCGCGGCGTCGGCCCGTCCCGACCTCGGGCTCCTCCTCCTCTTCGGCTGATACCTCGTCGTCCTCCACCACGAGGACGCCACCGCCGCCACCGTCGCCGTCACCGTCGCCGGCTGAGGCCTCCCGCGCCGCGCGGGAGGCCGCCAGCCCCGCGGTACCCGCGGCCTGCTATCGTCCGCGGCCCGCATGATCTCCTTCTCGAAGGTCGGAAAGCAGTACGGCCGGCAGGTCCTCTTCGTCGACGCGTCGTTCCAGCTCAACCCGGGAGAGAAGGCCGGCCTCGTCGGCCCGAACGGGGCCGGCAAGACGACGGTCTTCCGGATGATCACCGGCGAGGAGCATCCGGACGACGGCGAGGTCGCCGTGCCGCGGAAGCTGACCGTCGGCTACTTCCGGCAGGACGTCGAGGAGATGTCGGGCCGCTCCGTCCTCGAGGAGGCGATCGCCGGGAGCGGCCGCCTCGGCGACCTCCACCACGAGCTGATGGACCTCGAGCACGCCCTCGCCGACCCGGAGCGGGCGGACGAGATGGAGAAGGTGCTCGAGCGTTTCGGCGAGGTCCAGCACGAGTACCAGGAGCGGGGCGGGTACGAGCTCGAGGCGCGGGCGAAGGAGATCCTCCAGGGGCTCGGCTTCCCCGACGAGGTCGTCGACGGCGACGTCGGGGCCCTCTCGGGCGGCTGGAAGATGCGCGTGGCGATGGCCCGCATCCTCCTCGGCAAGCCCGACGTCCTCCTGATGGACGAGCCGACGAATCACCTCGACCTCGAGTCGATCCTCTGGCTCGAGCGCTTCCTCCACGACTACTCCGGCACGCTCCTGATGACGAGCCACGACCGGGACTTCCTGAACCGCGTCGTCACGAAGATCGTCGAGGTGGATGGGGGCGAGATCTTCACCTGGTCGGGCGACTACGACTTCTACGAGCGCGAGCGCGCCCTGCGCGAGGCGCAGCGCGAGGCGGCCTACGCCCGTCAGCAGGCGATGCTCGCGAAGGAGTCACGCTTCATCGAGCGCTTCTCG
>JAKPXO010000357.1 GCA_029567505.1 Acidobacteriota bacterium | reverse complement strand
CCGCGAGCGGCGCCGGCGCCGCCGGGCGCGGTCGCCCCTGGCCTGTGTTCTCCGATCGGAAGCGGCCCGACCTCCGCGGGAGCGGCGCGGTCACTCGGCGACCTCGTTGGGCAGCCCGGGCGACGCGCCCGGGGGGGCGTGCGGCCCGAACGCGCCCGCGACGTCGTCCGCGAGCCACGGTGAGCGGCGCGCGACGCTGACGCCGGGGTCCGGGGCGGCGCGGGCCGGGAAGCGTGACCGGACCAGGCCGTCGGGGGAGCGCAGCCGCAGCAACTCCCCCGCGTTGCCGAGCCCGCTCTGGCCGAGGGCGGCAACCCGGATCAGCGTGGCGTCGGCCGGCGGCGCGACGTCCAGCTCCGGATCGGGGGCGTAACCGTCGGTGACCACGAGCGCGAACGCCCCCGGCGCCAGGACGACCGCCGGCAGCGGCGTCTCCGCGGCCGCGTCCGCCAGCGTCCAGCCCGCGAGGTCCACCGCCGTCGTGCCGTCGTTGACGAGCTCGACCCACTCTGCCTGCGGCTCGGCGCCGACCGCGTTCGCCAGCACCTCGCTCACCACGACGTGCGGCTCCACGGGCCCCGAGGTGCCCGCCCGCTCAACCTCGACCCGCGCGCCGTCGGACAGGGTGATCCAGGCCCGGACCGAGAAGGGGGCCGCGGGCTCGAGCCCGGGGATCACGAGGGTTTCTCCGGCGAGCACGAGCCCGCCAGCGCTCCCCGGGGCCAGGAGCCAGTGGCTCGCGGGTCCGGGACCCCGAACGGCCAGACGATCGTCCAGGACGCGCAGGCAGCCGGGACCGAACCCCTCCTCCGGCGCGGTGCAGGTGACCGGATCGGGCGCCACCTCGGCGTGGACCAGCGGGGTCGGCGGGACGGCGAGGCCGCCGAGGACGGGCGGCACGACCACGACGTCTCCTGGCGCGAGCGGCGCCTCGACCTCGAGGCTCGCGCAGCGCGGCGCGGGATCGTCCTCGGGCCAGGGCTCGACCCGCATCGGCCCCCGCGAGCCCTCCACGTCGAACGGAACGGGCTCGAGGAGATCCCCCGGGGCCGCGCAGTAGATCGCTCGGCGCGCCGAGGCGGGAAGATCCGAGGGGGGCCACTCGCGGCGCAGCCGGGGGCGCCCCGCGTCGCGCACCGCGAGCGCCGCGATCAACCCGAGCTCGGGGCTCGCGAGCGAGTAGATCTCCGCGGGTTCGAGCGGCACGGAGGGCGCGAGGATCAAGCCGCCGTCCAAGCTCGGGAACGTCTCCACCGGGACCAGCCGGTCGAGCAGGGTCTGCGGCAGGTCCCGACGGGCGAGCCGCCCGAGGTGGTAGGCAGAGAGTTCCCCGACGAAGAGGGAGAGCTCCTCCGGCGCGGGGGCCGTGCCCCCTTGCGTCGTCAGGCGGAGCCACGACACCGGCTCCGCTTGGTCGAGCGGCGCGCGGGGCTCGAGCGCCACGGCGACCCCGTTCGGCGCCGAGGGATCGCTCGAGGTGCCCGCGGCGGCGAAGCCGGTGCTCTCCTTCGGCCGCTGCGGGAGCGGGTCGGTGCAGGCGAGCGTGAGCGTCACCAGCCCGGGGACGAACCCGCGGCCACCGCGTCGGGTCATGCGAGCCGGTCGGCCGCGGGCCGCGGGCAGTTTCGTGCTAACTTGGCCGACGTGACCCCCGAGGCCATCCGCGCGCTCCGCGAGGAGCTCGGCTTCACCGAGGCAGAGCTGGCCCGGGCGCTCGGCGTCGAGGTGACCGAGGTACGGGCCTGGGAGCGCGCGGAGCGGTTCCCGACGCGCCGGTGGGTGACGGCGATGGAGCGCATACGAGCCCAGGGTGTGCCCGCCGCGCCTCCGCCGAACGACGGCGACGCCGCGAGAGCGAGGGCGGGGCTCGGGAGCCTCGCCCGGCCCGAGCTGTGGGCGGTCGTGCGCAAGCTCGCAGCGCACCCGGAGCTGCTCGAGCGGGCTCGCGAGCTGGCGGACGACTACGACGACCCCGCGTCCGACGACTGACCCCGTTCAGTCGTCGTCCTCGTCGTCCTCGTCGTCCTCGTCGTCCTCGTCGTCCTCGTCGTCCTCGTCGTCCTCGGCGTCCTCGTCGTCCTCGTCGTCCTCGTCGTCCTCGTCGTCCTCGTCGTCCTCGTCGTCCTCGTCGTCCTCGTCGTCCTCGTCGTCCTCGGCGTCCTCGGCGTCCTCGTCGTCCTCG
>JAKPXO010000352.1 GCA_029567505.1 Acidobacteriota bacterium | reverse complement strand
GCCGAGCCGCACCATCGGGGTCCGCCCGATCAGCTCGACGACGCTCTCGACGACACGCATGCACCGCTCCCTGGGCCCTTCGGGCGCGGCGCGCTCCGGCGAGAGCCCAGCGAGCCTTGTAGAAGGGGGAGGAGGGGAAGTCAAGGAAAGCGAAGGGGCCGCGAGCGGCCTCGCCGCGACGCGTCTGAATCGAGCATATGCTAGGATGCCCGGCCGGGCGGCCGCACCCCTCCGGGCCGCCACTCCTCGAGAGGTGCTCCAGAGAATGTCCGACGCCAAGAACCTGCGCATCGCCAGCCGGATCGTCCACGCCGGGCAGCAGACCTGTCCGCTCACCGGCGCCGTCGCGACGCCGATCTACCAGACCTCGACGTTCGCGTTCAAGGACACGGACGAGGGGGCCGCCCGCTTCGGCGGGACCGACCCGGGCTACAAGTACACCCGGCTCGGGAACCCCACCGTCGCCGCGCTGGAGGAGTGCGTCGCCGACCTGGAGGGAGGCTGCGGGGCGATGGCCGCGTCGACCGGAATGGCGGCCGTCCACACCGTCTACTTCTCGCTCCTCGGCGCCGGGGCGCATGTCGTCGGGACGGACGCCCTCTACGGCGCGAGCCGCATGATCCTGGAAAAGGAGTACTCGCGGTTCGGGGTGACGGGCTCCTTCGTCGACACGTCCGACCCGGCGAACGTCGAGAAGGCGATGCGTCCCGAGACGAAGCTCGTCTACCTGGAGACGCCCGCGAACCCGACGCTCAAGCTCTGCGACATCGAGGCGATCGCGAAGATCGCTCACGCGCACGGCGCCCTCGTCTGCGTCGACAACACGTTCGCCACGCCGCTCCTCCAGCGGCCGTTCGAGCTCGGCGCCGACGTCGTCCTCCACAGCATGACGAAGTTCCTGAACGGCCACAGCGACGTCGTGGCCGGGATCGTCGTCGCGAAGGACCCGGAGCTCTTCAAGCGGCTCCGCTCGGTCCACGTGAACGTCGGCCCGACGATGGACCCGCACCAGGCGTGGCTCGTCTTCCGCGGGATCAAGACGCTCGGCCTTCGCCTCGAGAAGGCCCAGGCGAACGCCCTCGAGGTCGCCCGATTCCTCGAGGCGCACCCGAAGGTCGCCTGGGTCCGCTACCCCTTCCTCCCGAGCCACCCGCAGCACGAGCTCGCGAAGCGCCAGATGTCGGGCGGCGGCGCGATCGTCTCCTTCGGGGTGAAGGGCGGGCTCGAGGCCGGCCGGACGCTGATGAACTCGATGAAGCTCGCGACGCTCGCCGTCAGCCTCGGCGGCGTGGAGACGCTCATCGAGCACCCCGCTTCGATGACGCACGCGAGCGTCCCGAAGGCCGAGCGCGAGAAGGCCGAGATCTCCGACGACCTCGTCCGGATCGCGATCGGCTGCGAGGACGCCGCCGACCTCTGCGACGACCTCGCACAGGCGCTCGAGAAGGTCTGACGGCGCGTCCCGCCGGGGCCTGAAGCCGGCGCTTCAGGCCCCGTGCTCCTCCAGGAACCCCGCCGTCTCCTCGATCACCCGCTCCGGGTTCTCCCGGTGCGGGAAGTGCCCGAGGCCCGGGAGGAGGACCGTCCGGACCGGCCCCGAGACGGCTGAGGCGATCGCCTCGACCTGGGCCGCGGTGGCGTGCTCGTCCTTCTCTCCCTGGAGGACGAGGAGCGGGCATCGGATCGGCCGGATCGCCCCCACCAAGGAGAGGCCGCGGAAGGCCGGGTCGCGCCACGTCTCGCTCCAGAAGCGGAAGACCGATTCCGCCTTCTCGCCGTGGTGGCGGGCGAGCCGGACCGGGAGGTCGGTCGTACGCCAGGAGATGGTCGCCTCCTCGACGCCGGCGACCGTCTCCTCCTCGATGAAGACGTGCCCGGCGACCGCGACGACGGCGGCCGGGACGTCGGGGAACGCCGCGGCGAAGAGGAGCGCGATCGTCGCGCCGTCGCTGTGGCCGAAGAGGACGGGACGTTCGATGTCGGCCTGCCGGAGCACCTCAGGGAGCGACTGCCCGTACTCGACGTCGAAATAGTCGAGCCCCGGCGTGTCGGGCCACGGATCGGAGCGGCCATGGCCGAGGCGGTCGTAGACGAGCCCGTCCCGGCCGGTGGCCGAGCAGAGGCGTTCGGGAAGGTCGCGCCAGAGGGAGATCGAGCCGAGGGCGTCGTGGAGGAAGACGACCGGGGCGCGGCCGGGGACAGCCTCCGCGGGGCGGACACGGACCGCCTCGAGGCGGCCCTGTGGCAGGCGCAGGGAGAGGGGGCGGCGTCCGGCGGGGGGCGAGGTAGGCGTCGACATCGGCCCGATTCTGCGGGGGCCGCCGCGGTCGGACAAAGGACGGGGACCCTCTCCCGGCCCGTACGGAGCACGCGTGCTGATCTCCCGTCGCACCTTTTCGGCTCCCGAACCTGTAATCTGGAAGGGGAGGACCCCTTGAGGTTCCGTCGCCTGGTCGCATTCCACGAAGCCGGACGCACCGTCATCGCCTGGGACGCGGGGCTCCGCCTCCCGCGGATCTCGATCTACCCCGAGGAGCACACGCGCGGGCGAATCCTCGCGGGGAGGGACTTCCCGGACGGCGTCGACGAGGTCGATCGGCGCGATCAGGGTGTCTACCTCCGCCTCCTCGCCTCCGGACCGATCGCGGTCGTGATGGCCGGAGGGAAGCTCCCGAACGACCCGCACGTCGGGATCGAGATCGACACCCGCCGCATCGCCGTCTTCGCGCACCGCGCCGGACTCGAGATCGGCTCGGTCTTCCACGAGACGGCCGTGCGCCTCGCGTACCTCTGGGAGCCCGTCGAGGCGCTCGTGAACACGCTCCTGATGCGGGAGACGGTCTCCGGCGCGCTCGCCGCGCGGATCATCCGCGCGACGCATCCCGGGCCCGCGCTCGAGTAGCGCGGGCGGGGAGAGGGCTCGGGCCCTCTCCCCGCTGCGCGGACCTACTTCGAGGCGGGCGTCCCGGGCTTCACGGCCGGCGCGAGCCCGCGCTTGACGAGGAGAGGCTCGACCGACGGCTCGCGGCCCCGGAACGCCTTGTAGAGCGTCATCGCGTCGTCGGTCCCGCCTTTCTCGAGGACGTTGCGGCGGAACGAGGTCGCCGTCGCCGGGTCGAAGATCCCCTTCTCCTTGAACGCGTCGAAGGCGTCGGAGTCGAGGACCTCGCTCCAGAGGTAGCTGTAGTAGCCGGCGGAGTAGCCGCCGCCCCCGCCGAAGATGTGGCTGAAGTAGGGGCTCCGGTAGCGGGGGAGGATCTCGGGGATCAGCCCGATCTTCGCGAGAGCGGCCTTCTCGAACGTGGTCGCCTCCTCGACCTTCGGCTCGGCGAGGGTGTGCCAGTTCATGTCGAGGTACGAGGCGGCGGTGTACTCGACCGTCGCGAAGCCCTGTCCGTAGAGGCTCGACTTCTCGATCTTCTCGACGAGCGCGGCCGGGATCGGCGCGTTCGTCTTCCAGTGCTTTGCGTAGCCCGCGAGGACCGTCGGCTCGAGAGCCCAGTTCTCCATGATCTGGGACGGAAGCTCCACGAAGTCGCGCGGAACGCCCGCCATCGAGCGGTAGGTGACGCGCGAGAGGATCCGGTGGAGCGCGTGGCCGAACTCGTGGAAGAGCGTCTCCACCTCGTCGAGCGAGAGGAGCGCCGGCGCGTCGCCGGAGGGGCGCGTGAAGTTCATGACGTTCGTGACGATCGGGCGGACGTCCTTGCCGTCCCTCACCCACTGGTCGCGCAGGCGGCCGCACCAGGCTCCGCCGCGCTTGCCGGCGCGCGGGTGGTAGTCCGTCGTGTAGAGGGCGAGGAACGACCCGTCGGCGTCCTTCACCTCGTACGTGCTCACCTCGGCGTGGTACTTCGGCACGTCCTTCCGCTCGGTGAACGTGATGCCGTAGAGCCGGTTCGCGACCGAGAAGGCCCCTTCGCGGACGCGGTCGAGCGGGAAGTAGGGGCGGAGCTCCTGGTCGTCCAGGTCGAACCGCGCCTTGCGGACCTTCTCCGCGTAGTAGTGCCAGTCCCACGGCTCGAGCTTCGCGCCCGGCACGTCGGCCTGAAGGGCCTTCTCGAGCTCCTTCGCGTCGGCCTTCGCCACCTCGAGGGCCGGCTTCCAGACCCGGTCCAGCAGCTCGTGGACCCGGGCGGGCGTCTTCGCCATGTTGTCGTCGAGGACGAAGTCGGCCCAGGTCGCGAAGCCGAGGAGCTTCGCCCGCTCGGCGCGGAGCGCCGCCATCTTCGCGAGGATCTCCTTGTTGTCCGTCTCGCCCCCCTTGTCGCAGCGGGTCGAGTAGGCCGTCAGGAGCTGCCGGCGGAGCTCCCGGTTCTCGGAGAAGGTCATGAACGGCCAGATGGAGGGGTACTGGAGCGTGAAGACCCACTTCCCGTCCAGCTTCGCGGCCGTCGCGGCGTCGGCCGCCGCGGCGACGACGGCGGGCGGGAGCCCGGCGAGGTCGGCCTTCTTCTCGATCACGAGCCGGAAGCCGTTCGTCTCCTTCAGGAGGTTGTCGCCGAAGCGGATGCCGAGAAGCGAGAGCTCCTGGTTGACCTCCCGGAACCGCTTCCGCGCCTCGGGCGCGAGGTTCGCGCCGCCGCGGACGAAGCCCTTGTAGGTGTCGTCGACGAGCCGCTTCTGCTCCGGCGTCAGGCTCGACGTCTCCCGCTTCTCCCAGACCGCCTTCACGCGGGCGAAGAGCTTCTCGTTGAGCATCTCGTCGTCCCGGAGGGCCGACAGGGAGGGGGCGACCTTCTTCGTGATCGCCTGGAGCTCGTCGTTCGTCTCCGCCCCGACGAGCGTGTAGAAGACGTTGCTGACCTTCGAAAGGGCGGCGCCGCCGTTCTCGAGCGCTTCGACGGTGTTCGCGAACGTCGGCGCGGCGGCGTTCGACACGATCGCCTCGACTTCCTTGCGACGCTCGGCGATCCCCGCCTCGAAGGCCGGAAGGAAGTGCTCCGCGCGGATCTTCTCGAAGGGAGCCATGCCGAACGGCGTCGCCCACTCCATGAAGAACGGGTTCGTCTCGGCCTTCGGTTCGGCCGGGGTCTGGGCGAGACCCGGCAGCGCCATCGCGACGGCCGCGAGGGCAACGATGCGTCTTCTCATGCGATTCCTCCCTGAGTCCCGGCGCGCAGGGCCTCGAGGCCCCGCGCCGGGCGGACCCTGCATCTTACGCGGTCGCGCGAGGCGCAGCCGCCCGAAGAGCCGGTCCCGGCAGGAGCCGCGAACGTCCTCATTGATTTCGACGGGTCGCGCCAGTACCGTGACCGGACGGAACTGCGGCTCCGCTCTCTGTCCTTCCGGCAGGGTCCGTCGCCGCACAAAGCAGACCAGGAGGACGTCATGGGACTTTTCGGATCGATTCTCGCCAAGCTCGGCATCGGCAAGCCCGAGCCGGCCCCGGCTCCCGCCCCGGCGCCGGCACCGCGCCCCGTTCCTCCCGTCGCGGCCCCGGCTCCGACGCCCGCGGAGCCCCCGGCTCCCGCGCCGATCCCGGTCGTCGACGTCGTCGCCCAGCTCGAGCAGCGGGCGGCCGCTAACCCCCAGAAGCTCAACTGGAAGACCTCGATCGTCGACCTCCTCAAGCTCCTCGACATCGACAGCAGCTTCGCCGCCCGCAAGGAGCTCGCCACCGAGCTCGGCTGCCCCGCGGAGCTCATGGGCGACTCGGCGAAGATGAACGTCTGGCTGCACAAGACCGTCCTCGCGAAGATCGCCGAGAACGGCGGCAACGTCCCGAAGGAGCTCCTCGACTGAGCGCGGGGCGCCCGACGGAAGAGAGGAGACAGCGTATGCAGATCACCGACATCCTCGCCCAGATGGGCGGTCTCCAGTCGATGGCCCGCGAGCTCGGCATCAGCGAGGCGCAGGCCGCGAAGGGGGCCGAGGCCCTCGCGCCGGCGATCCTCGGTGGGTTCAAGAAGCAGGCTCAGGTGCAGCCGACGGGTCTCGAAGGGCTCGGCGGCCTCCTCGGCCAGCTCGGCGGCGGCGGCCTCCTCGACGAGGTCCTCTCGCCGCAGCCGACGAACGTGAGCCACGGCAACGACGTCCTCG
>JAKPXO010000344.1 GCA_029567505.1 Acidobacteriota bacterium | reverse complement strand
CGTCGTCGCGGTCCTCTGGACCGTCGGCAGCGTCTTCTTTCCCCGCGCGGACGCGGGCGACGCGGCCGTCGGGAGAGCGAATCGGGCGAGGGCGGGCCTCGCGGCGATCACGACGCTGGCAGTCGTCGCCGCGATCGTCGTCTCCCCGGCCTGGGTTTCCTTCCTCCTCGAGTCGAAGGGCTACACGAGTCGCTCCGGGCCGCTTCCGCGTGAGGTGGCGGTCCACGCGAACGCGCTGCACCCGGGGGCCCTCGCCACCTTCTCGAGCCCGTACCTCCACTCGGTGGCGGCTCTCCAGGCGAAAGATCGATGGGCGTCCACGGACGGCTCCAGTCTCGGGTGTTACGTTGGCGCTGCCATTCCCGCGATGGCCCTCATCGCGCTCGGGCGCCGACGCCGCTTCGAGTGGTGGGTGCTGGGCCTGGCCGCGTTCTTCGTGGCCTCCGCCACCGACGCCCTCCCTCTGCGTGGGCTTCTCGTCGACCTCCTCCCGTGGGAGCGCTACGCGCGGCACGCTGCTCAGCGAAAGGACTTCGCGCTCTTCCTCCTCGCGGTCCTGGCGCTCCTCGCCTTTCGCGTACGGGCCCGTCCTGACTCGGAGAGCGCCGAGGGCGCGACGCGCTCGGAGGGCCGCCGCTTCGCCGCGAGGGCTGTCGCGCTCGCGGTATTCGGGCTCGTGGCTGCCGTCGGCGGCTGGGTGTATCTGGGAGCTCTCGGACTCCACCCCGCGTTCGCGGTCGTCCACTTCTTCCTCGCGTGGGGAGGGCTCCTCGCAGCGGCCTGGCTCTGGCAGTCCTCGCGGTCGGCCGGCCCGGGGCTCGCGGCGTCCGTCCTGGCGGTCGCGGCCGTCGTCGACGCGGCCGGGACGCTCCGGCTCTCCCGGGTGCTGATGGTGGAGTCCGGGACGGGCCGGGAGACCTGGGATCGGATCGGGGAGGAACGCAGCGCGAGCCTGGACCTGTCCGCGATCGGGCTCCTGCGGGAGGCCGAGCCGCCCGACTGGACCTTCCCGCGCCCGAACCGGCAGAACGAGCCGCTCAAGATCCCCGTCTTCGCGAGCTACACGGCGCTCACGAACGAGTTCCGCGGTCGGACGAGCGACGAACCTCTCCTCGCGCGAACAGCCGTCGGAAAGGACCGGGTCTGGTTCGCGTCGTCCGCGCGGGCCGTGCCGCCGTCGGAGGCCGCCTGGCAGGACCTGGTGCATGCCAGCCGCGCGGCGGGTTCCGCCGTGCTCTTCGTCCACCCTCCGGACTCGATGGGCAGCCGCCCCGAGCCGTCCGCGCCACCCGTCGCGCTTCCTGAGGCACCGACGGAGCCGGAGGGAAGCGCGAACGTCCTGGCGAGCCTCGAGGTCCGCGGACTCCGCTACCTGTCCGACGAGGTCACCCTGACGGTGGCCCCTCCCGGTCCCGGCTGGGTCCTCTTCACGGATCGCTGGGCTCGCGGCTGGACCGCCTCGGTGAACGGACGCGCCGTCCCTCTCTGGGGAGGGAACTTCCTCTTCCGGGCCGTTCCGGTCGGGCCGGGCGCGCAGACGCTGCGATTCGTCTACCGCCCCGCGGGTTATCCGGCGCTTCCGCTCCTGAGCTGGGGGACGCTGCTCGCCGTCGGGCTCTGGAGCGTGCGCTCAACGCGCACGTGAAGCCCTACCGCGTCCGGCCCGCCTTGATCGCCGCGCGGCTCTCGCGGTCGGCCTCGCGTCGCTTGATCGTCTCGCGCTTGTCGTGGAGCTTCTTGCCGGTGACGAGGGCGATCTCGACCTTCGCGCGGGGGCCCTTGAAGTAGAGGGAGAGGGGGACGCAGGTGGCGCCGGAGCGCTGGATCCGCGCGGCCCACTTCAGGATCTCGCGCTTGTGGAGGAGCAGGCGCCTCTTGCGGACCGGGTCGGGGTTGTTCCAGGAGCCGGCGAGGTAGGGGGAGACGTGGACGCCGTGAAGGAAGGCTTGGCCGGAAGCGAACTCGACCCAGCCGTCGGTGAGGTTCGCGCGCCCCTCGCGAAGCGACTTGACCTCGGTACCGGTCAGCTCGAGGCCCGCCTCCGCCTTCTCCTCGATGAAGTACTCGTGGAAGGCCTTGCGGTTCTTCGCGACGGGGCGAATCGCGAGGTCCTTCTCCCTCTTCGGCGGAGGCGCGGCGGGGCGGGCGGTCACGGCGTGGAGTATGCCCGTGCGGGCTGGGACGGACGGGGCCCGCACCCGAAGATCGCCTCCCGCGGGGCCACGGGAGCGGTCGCAGAGTGTTGCGCCGACGCCACACCCTGCGGCAGCGCAACCACACATGGAGGTCCCCGTCCCGAGGCAAGCGGCCTGAATTCAGCCGCTTCCGCGAAATCGGGATGGCATCCCGCGTGCGTAAAGGGGTGCGACATGAGGCTGCAGACGACGCTCGCCCGCACGGTGACCGTTTCGGGCGTGGGGCTCCACTCCGGACATCTGGTTCGCGCGACGCTCCGTCCGGCTCCCGCCGGTCGCGGCATCGTCTTCCTTCGGACCGACGTCGGGGCCGTTCTCCCGGCGCTCGCCGAAGAGGCGGGCCGCCTCGACTACGCGACGTCGCTCGGCGAGCGCGGGCGCGAGGTGGGGACGGTCGAGCACCTCCTCTCCGCCGCAGCGGGGCTCGGCCTCGACAACCTGACGGTCGAGATCGACGGACCCGAGCTCCCGATCCTCGATGGCAGCTCCGCCCCGTGGGTCGCCGAGATCGGCTCGGCCGGGATCACGACCCTCGCCTCGGCGGCGCGGCCGTTCGTCGTCCCGAAGACGCTGACGGTCCACGGCTCCGACGGGAAGTGGATCGAGGTCCGCCCGGCGAAGGAGCTGCGCATCTCCTACTCGATCGACTTCCCCCATCCGGCCGTCGGCCGGCAGTCGATCTCGCTCGTCCTGACGCCCGAGACGTACACCGCGCACCTCGCGCCGGCCCGGACGTTCGGGTTTCTGGCCGAGTACGAGTACATGAAGTCGAAGGGGCTCGCCCGCGGCGCGAGCGAGGACAACTGCATCGTCGTCGGCGAGAGCGCCGTCCTGAACGGCGGCCTCCGCTTCCCCGACGAGTTCGTCCGGCACAAGGTGCTCGACCTCGTCGGCGACCTCGCTCTCGTCGGCCGCCCGGTCGTCGGGCACGTGGTGGCGCACCGCGCCGGGCACGCGCTCCACACGGCGCTCGCGAAGGAGATCCGCCAGGCGCTCGCCGGCGAGCACCTTCGCCGCGTCGATCCGGCCCCCGAGTCCGTCGCCCTCGCCGGCCGCTGAGGATTCGGGAGTTTCCGCGCAAAATGCGCGGGTGCTCCCGAGGCCCCTCGTCGTCGCAGCCGCGCTGACCGCGCTCGCCGCCGCCTTTCCGGCCTCCGGCGCCGATCCGGATCGGCTCCGGATCCCCCACGTCGAGACGACGTTCCAGGGCCGCGACGTGGCCGTGACGGCCGGGCTTTCGCGGCCGCTCCCGGAGGACGTCCGCAAGCGGCTCGCCTCGGGCCTCCCGACGACGGTGACGTGGCAGGTGCGCCTCTTCGTCTCGCGGCGGAAATGGTGGGACGACCCGCTCGACGAGCGGCGCTTCGCCGTGACGGCGACCTACCGTCCGGTCGGCGGCGACTTCGCCGTGGAACGGAGGCTGGACGGGCGGCTCCTCGAGACCGTCGTCCTCCCGTCGCTCGCGGAGGCGGAGGCGGCCCTGTCGGCGCTGTCCGGCCTCCCCTGCTTCCGGATGGGGCCCGCCCTCGCGGGGCCGACGCTGGCGGTGCGCGTCCGGTGCGTCTACGGCTCCCGTCTCGCGCTCGGCTTCCTCCCCACGGCGGTCGGCACGAGCTGGCGGAAGTCGCCGGTCTTCCGCTGGCGGGAGCCGGGAGGGGCGTCGTGAAGGTCGCCTGGGCGCGCGACAACCGCGTCCTGATCGGCATCGGCCTCCTCCTCGGGGCCGCGCTCACCGGGATCTACGCTCTCGTTCTCCGCTCCCGCGCGCTCGCGGCGCCGGCCGCGACGAACCGCGTCCTCCTCTTCGTCCTCACCTACATCGTCGTCGTCCTGATCCTCGCGCTTCTCTTCGTGATCGGACGGAGCGCCGTCCGGCTCCTCCTCGACGCCCGCCGCGGCGTCTTCGGCTCGCGCTTTCAGGTGAGGATCGTCCTGACGAACGTGGGGCTCGCGCTGCTGCCGATCGCGCTCCTGATTCTCCCGACGACGGGGCTCCTGCAGCGGAGCGTCGACGTCTGGTTCGCGCCGCCGGTGACGCAGACGATCGAATCGGGGCGCGAGGTCGTGGAGATCGTGCGGCGGCGCGCCGCGGAGCGAGAGCTCCGGGTGGCCGCGCGGCTCGGGGCCTCGCTTCCCGAGGCGCGCGGCGACGCGGCGCGCCTCGCCGTCCTCGCGTCCGCGCGCGAGGAGTCGGGTCTCGACTACGTCGAGCTGCGCCCCGCGGGGAACGGCACGCGCCCCTCCGTCCTCGCCGTCAGCGCGCCGCGCTGGCCGCTGCGCGACGTGCCGGAGCCGTCGTCGGAGTGGGTCTCGGCCGCCCGCGCGCGCGGCTCGGTCCGCCGCGTCGACTCGGTGGACGGCGGCGGCCTCGTCGGCCGGACGGTCGTCGCCGACCGGTCCGGGGTCCTCGTCCTCGGCACCTACGAGCCTCCGGCGGACGCGGCGCCGCTTCGGGCGCTCTCGCGCTCGACGTCGGCGTTCGCGCAGCTGGAGGCCGAGCGGGGCTCCCTGCAGGCCGTCCAGGTGCTCCTCTTCCTCCTCCTCGCGCTGCTCGTCCTGCTGGCCGCGGTCTGGGTCGGCCTCGTCCTGGCGCGCCGGGTGACGCGGCCGGTCGCCGCGCTCGCGCGGTCGGTCCGAAGGGTCGGCGCCGGCGACTTCACCGCCCGCGTGGAGGTGGAGGGGGCCGACGAGATCGCGACGCTCGGGAGCGCGTTCAACGCGATGACCGAAGAGCTGCGCGGAAGCCGCGAGCAGCTCGTCTCGGCGAACGCCGCCCTCCGCTCGGCCTACGCGCGGATGGACGAGGAGCGTCTCCGCGTGCGGACGATCCTCGCGCACCTCGACGTCGGCGTCCTCGCGTTCGGGCCGGCGCCGGCCGAGGACGGGGGCGCCTCGCGCCTCGGCGGGATGAACGACGCCGCGATGCGGATGCTCCGGACTCCCGACGCGCCGGCCGGGACGCCGCTCGCGGAGCTCCTCCCCGGGGAATGGGCGGCTCCGCTCCGGGAGCTCCTCGCCGGCGCGTTCCGCGGGAACGGACCGCGCGAGGGGACGCTCTCGCTCTCGCCGACCGGAGCCCGCGAGCCGATGGTCCTCGAGGTGCACGTCACCGGCGTCGCCGGCGAAGGTCCGGAGCGGACGGCGTGGGTCGTCACGCTCGAGGACACGACCGCGCTCGTCCGCGCCGAGCGGGCCGCCGCCTGGGAGGAGGCGGCCCGGCGGATGGCTCACGAGATCAAGAACCCGCTCACGCCGGTTCGGCTCGCGGCCGAGAGGATCCGGAGGAAGGCCCGCGGCTCGGCCGGCTGCGACGCGGAGCTCGCGAAGGTCGTCGAAGAGGGAGCCGATACGATCGTGCAGGAGGTGCGCTCGCTGGCGGCGCTCGTCGACGCGTTCCACCGGTTCGCGCGGCTCCCCGAGACGCGGCTCGGCGAGCTCGACCTCGGCGCGGTCGTGGCGCAGGTCGTGAAGCTGTACGAGGGGACGAAGGCCGGAGTCCGGGTCGCCGCCGAAGCGGCTCCGGACCTTCCGCCGGTCCTTGGCGACGCCGAGCAGGTGAAGCGCGCGCTCGTGAACCTCGTCGACAACGCCGTCGCCGCGACGCCGCCCGGCGGGTCGGTTTCCGTCCACGCCTCGGTGGACGGCGGCCTCGCGCGCGTCGTCGTCGCCGACGACGGTCCCGGCATTCCGCCCGAGGAGCGCGACCTCGTCTTCGAGCCGACGTTCTCGACGAAGGCGAGCGGCTACGGGCTCGGCCTCTCGATCACGTCGCGGATCGCGGCGGAGCACCGCGGGCGCGTGATCCTGGAGGAGAATGCCCCGCGGGGATGCCGATTCGTCTTCGAGTGGCCGGCGGCCTGACGTCTCGTTCGCGGAGGAGGCCGTGAGCGCTCCCGGCCCGCGGGGGCTGCCGATCCTCGTCTGCGACGACGCCGCCGGGATCCGCAAGACGCTCGCGCAGATCCTCGGGGACGAGGGGTACCGCGTCGAGACGTTCGAGGACGGCGGGTCGGTCCTCTCGCGCCTCGGGGAGAGGACCGGGCCGAGGCCGGCCGCGCTCTTCCTCGACGTCTGGCTGCCGGACGTCGATGGGCTCTCCGTCCTCGACCAGCTCCGCGCGCGCGGGCACGACCTGCCGGTCGTGATGATCTCCGGCCACGGCACGGTGGAGACGGCCGTGCAGGCGGTGAAGCGCGGCGCCGACGACTTCCTCGAGAAGCCGCTCGCCCTCGAGAGGGTGCTTCTGACGCTCGAGAAGGCGCTCGAGAGGAGCCGGCTCGCCCGCGAGCGCGACGTCCTCGCGGGGGAGGTGGCCCGGCAGCGCGAGCGGCTCGAGGAGGAGGAGACGCTCCTCGGCGAGGGGCCCGCGATGACGCGCCTTCGCGAGGAGCTCCGCCGCGCCGGGGCGTCGGACGCCCGGGTGCTGATCACGGGTGAGAGCGGCGTCGGCAAGGAGATCGCCGCGCGGACTCTCCACCGCCTCTCGCCCCGCGCGGGCGGGCCGTTCGTCGAGGTGAACGGCGCGGCGATTCCCGAGGACCTGATCGAGAGCGAGCTCTTCGGGCACGTGAAGGGCTCGTTCACCGGCGCGACGGAGGACCGGAAGGGGAAGTGGGAGGCCGCCGACGGCGGGACGCTCTTCCTCGACGAGATCGGCGACATGTCGCCGCGGACGCAGGCGAAGATCCTCCGGGCGATCCAGGACGGGAAGATCTCGCGCGTCGGCGGGACGCGGACGATCGAGACCGACGTGCGGATCGTCGCCGCCACGAACCGTGACCTGCCGAAGATGATCGCGGCCGGGACGTTCCGCGAGGACCTCTACTTCCGCCTCGCCGTCGTCCCGATTCGCGTCCCGACGCTCGCCGAGCGGACGGAGGACATCCCCGTCCTCGTCGCCCACTTCGCCGGGAAGCTGGCGCGTCGGCGCGGCCGGCGGCCGCCGACGTTCTCGCCCGAGGCGCTCGAGGAGCTGAAGCGGCGTCCCTGGCCGGGGAACGTCCGCGAGCTGCAGAACGTCGTCGAGCGGGCGCTCCTCC
>JAKPXO010000331.1 GCA_029567505.1 Acidobacteriota bacterium | reverse complement strand
CCGAAGCCGATCGCCGTGCGCCACGGCACGTCCCGCCGGCGCAGGCGCCCGAAGAACGCCGCCACGAGCGCCACCGCCGTCAGGACGAGGCCGAACGTCGCCGCCGCCCCCGCCGCGTGGTTCTTCGAGCGGAGCGTCGCGTACTCCTGGCGCCACGCCTCCGGCACCTCGAGCCACAGCGTCGACCGGCCCACCTCGTCTCCCTGCACCTCCACGAGGTAGCGCATCGCGGCGCCCTTCCAGGAGAGCGTCCGCGACTCCCACACGAACGTCCGGTCGACGCGGGCGGGCTTCTTCTCCTCCTTCGCCTCCACGAGCTTCAGCGCCGCCGCGTCGAGCCCCCGGTGCACGCGGAGCGCCTCCTCCGCCAGAGCGCGGGCCCGGGCCGGCCCGGGGTCGCCCCCGGGCGCCTCTTCCGCGAGGACCCTGCGGAACGAGAGGAGCTCTCCGGACGGCGCCACGAACGCGAGGAGCTCTCCCTTCTCGAGCGGCCTCACGAACCGGAACGACCACCGCCACACCGGCACCTCGCCCCCGAGGAGAGGCCGCGCCCTCTCGAGCCCGAGCTCACGCTCGAGGAAGACCTTCGCCGTGTCGTCGTGGTCGAAGATCGCGAGGACCCGCCGGCCGGTCACGTCGAAGCCCCGCTGGGCGAGCGCCCGCTCGGCGACTTTCCGCGCCTCCTCCCGCGTCACGCGGAAGTCGATCGACGCCTCCGGGAACGCCCTGGGGAAAAGCGGCACCCCCACCGCCGCCCCCACCGCGATCACCGCGACGCAGAGCGCCACGAACCGCCCGTCCCGCCGCGAAAGCCTTTCCATGGAGTGGGGTCTGGTCTACACTCTACACTCTGCTCGCGAGCAGAGTGTAGAGTGTAGACCAGACCCCCTCCTTAGGGCGCATCGCCCGATCATCTTCAGGAGAAGCTCCACGGCGCGCCGGCCGGCTTCCTCGGTCGCCGTCGGGTCCGCCTCGTCCGGGGCCCAGGTCTCGCAGACCTCCGCGAAGGGCGCTCCCGAGAAGAGCCTCCGCGCCGCTTCCGCGGCCGCCGCGTCGAGCACCTCGTGCCGCACGTCGTCTTCGGCGTCGCGCCAGACCAGGAGCACCTGCCCTCCGGGCGCCTCCGACGGCTCCTCCGCCGCGCCGTCCCACCAGGCGGCGAGGTCCCATCGGGACGACGTGAGCGCCGTCCCCGGCACCGCCTCGAAGGTCAGGGTCGGCCACACCTCGGGGTGGACGTTGACGAGGTCCTCGACGCGCATCGGTTCCGCGTCGAGCGCCTGGAAGGCTTCGTTCCGCGCCCACTCGAGCGCCGCCGCGTCGGCGAGCCACGGGCGTTCCGCGCCGTAGGCGTGACCGCGCAGGAACGCGGGGAGCGCCTCCCCCGCCCAGCGGAGCGACCAGCGCGTGGGCGGATGCGCGACGAGGTAGTCCGTCACGAGGTTGTGCCAGCGGGCTTCGCCGAGCGCGGCGGCCGTCCGGGCGAAGTCCTCCGCCAGGGAATCGCGGAGGCGGTAGAAGTACATCCCCGCGTAGAGCTCGAGCCGCGCCACGGCGGGCATCCGCTCGTCGCCCGCGAACAGCGCCTCGACCTCCTCCCGCGCCTCGCCCCTCGACTCCAGCGCCCGCTCCACCCCCTCCGGGGCCCTCACGAGCCCCATCAACACCCCCTGCGCCCCCCGCAACCCGGAGATGGCGGAGATGGGGTCAGGTCCGTTTTCCGTTGCGCCGCGATCGGCTCCGTCGGGCTCGCCGTCCCCTTCGGCCTGCGCGCCTCGCCCCTCGCGGACCTCGGCCGCGATCGCGGCCGCTTTGTCGCGCTCGGCGCGGACGACGGCGATCTCGGGAATCCGGTCGTCCCACTCCACGAGCGTCGAGACCTCTCCGAAGCGGCGCACCGCCTCGCGGTAGAGCTCCCACACCTCCGGCCGGACCGGGTGGTCGTGCGTGTCGACGAGAAGCGGCCCCGCCTCCGAGGGCCCGGCCAGGTGCATCTGCCAGACACTCCCCTTCGGGATCGCCTCCAGCCACCTCCGCGGATCGCGCCCGTGGTTCGTCGCGGAGACGAAGACGTTGTTCACGTCGAGGAGTAGTCCGCAGCCGGTCCGGCGCGTCAGCTCCGCGAGGAACTCCTCCTCCGGGATCGTCGAGCTCCGCCACGTCACGTAGCTCGAGACGTTCTCGAGGACGAGGGGGCGCCCGAGCCGGTCCTGCACGCGCCGGACGCGCTCGACCACGTGCGCG
>JAKPXO010000317.1 GCA_029567505.1 Acidobacteriota bacterium | reverse complement strand
GCTGGCGACGCGTCCGCCCGCACGCAGCTCTCATCGCGGGCGCGCTGCTCGCGATACCGGGTGTCGCCGCGCTCGTGTCCGTCCTTTCCGTCGACGCCTACCCTTCGTACCGGCGCAGCGAGGTCGACGAGACACTGCTCTTTCGGCTCTCCTCCTCCCGGAACGTCGTCGTTCTCGTTCTCGACGGCTTCCAGACGACCGAGCTCCAGCGTCTTCTGTCCGACGAGCCGGCCCTTCGAGAGCGATTCGGTGGCTTCACGTACTTCCGTAACGCGCTGGCCGACTTCCCGATCACGCACGCGTCGCTTCCTGCGATCTTGACCGGCCGCCTCTGCGACAACTCCGAGCCCTACCTCGACTTCATCGAGAGCGCCTACAGCTCGGAGTCGTCCCTGCCAAAGGTCCTCAAGCAGCGCGGGTACACCGTCGATCTCTACGGCATGTTCCGGGCCGTATGGGCTGACGAAAGTGTGATGTCCAACGTTCGGCCCCCGCGGCGCGGCCTGCGTGGCTTCGGCGGCGACCTCGCCTACCTGCTCGACCTCGGGCTCTTCCGGGCTCTGCCCCAGGCGGGGAAGAAGCTGGTCTACGCAAACCAGGCGTGGAGCATCCGGCGACTGGCCCCGCGACTGGGCCTCGGACAGAGGGCCGCCGTGTCGATCGCCGGCGGGATCCGGGACAACCTCGACTTCCTCGACGAGTTTCGCCGCTCTACGACCCCGCAGGAGCCCGGCCCGGTCTTCAAGCTCTTCCACCTGCTCGGCCCTCACCCGCCCCTCTCCCTCGACGAGAAGGGTGAGAGGGCGAGCCTTCCCTACGACCCGACGAACTACCGGAGGGCCTCCGTCGGCTGCGTCCGGGTCGCCGAGGCGTTCCTCCGGGAGCTGCGCCGCCGCGGGCTTTACGACGGCTCCCTTCTCTTCATCCTCTCGGACCACGGCTACGGCGTCCCCTTCGAGCTGCCGTCGGACGTCGCCGTTCGCGGTGCCCGAGCGCCTGCGCCCTTCGGGAGAGCGCTGCCACTCGTCCTCGTCAAGCCGATCGGAAGCACCGGGCCGATGCGGACCTCGGACGCGCCCGTCCTTCTCAGCGACGTGCCGAGAACCGCAATGGCGTTGCTGGGGCTTCCTCCCGGGTCGACACCCGGCTCCTCGATGTTCGACCTGCGAGATGACACGGTCAGAAGTCGGGTCCACACCGCGGTCGTCGACACGAACTGGGAGAAGAGCCGGTACCTCTCCGTCATGACCGACTACTCCGTCGACGGGTTCTCCTGGTCGAAGAGCTCCTGGCGGCCGACCGGACGATCGCGCGGCAGCTACGCGGACGCGCTCGTCGCCTTCCGTGCGCTCGAACGGAATCCGTTCCTCGGCCGTCCGGTCTCGTACTCGAGCGCTGGATCGGACGCGCGAATGCTCGTGACGAACGAGGGGACGCTCCTCATCTACTTCCCCCAGGCCGATCCGGGGCGGGGCGACCACGCGGGAGTCGAGTTCCCCCTCGAGGGCCTCGAGAAGGGGCGTTCGTATCGGCTCGAGGTCGAAGTCGTCGACCCGTGCGCCGCCAGGGCGCCGGGCCGGTTCCGTCAAGACCTGTGGCTGGGCGGCCGATTGATCGACACCTACGATCTCGCGCAGGACGCCGGCACCGGCTCCCGGCGCGTGACGTTCGAGTTTCGGGCGCTTGCGCGGAATGCCACGCTGAAGGCCGAGGTACGGGCGGTAGGGAAGCCGGAGAAGGGCTGGGAGTGGGGAAGCTCGGCGGGAATCGGCATTCGTGGTATCCAGCTGCAAGCGACCGGCCCGTGACCGCGTTGGCGAGCCCGGCCGGCCGTGGTGACCGGATCGACGGCGTGCCGGCCCCGGGAACGCCAGTCGCGTGCGGAAGCCGCCGCGGGAGCGAACCTCGTCAGGAAGAACGGTCTCAGGCAGCGGT